>LBTN01000001.1 GCA_000992085.1 Candidatus Magasanikbacteria bacterium GW2011_GWA2_37_8
AGTTTACAAAAATTCTATTAAAAAATAAAGTGATATTTTGGTAAATTTGGGAGAGCGAGGTGGCAACCGAGCGAACCGGATATCGTATGTTGCATAAGTCGAATACACACGGAGCGAAAGCGAAGTGGTTTGAGACCAAGCCAGAGTGCAACGCCCCGCTACACGAGCCCACAGGCGAGTGAGACGGGCTGGCGCAGTGCTTTTGATTCTCCACCCAGACCTTTGTTCACGTCGTCCCGATGAAACAGTAGTGTAATCGGGATGTTGGATAACATTCGTTCGACAATGTTGTGCTTTTAAAAAAGACACAATATTGTCGTAACTGTTATCCAAAGAGGACAAGAGAAGTCTGGGTGGCTTGTCGTCTAGTTCTTTTTTTCAAAAAGAACTAGACGAAGAATCAAAAGTTTTATGCAACTACCTTTATACCAACTCACCTGATAATTTCCCTAAAATATGCTATAATGGTTGTGGATAAGTAGGGGGATAGGGAAGGGGGGTATGGATGAGTTTATTTTACCAGTATTTATGGGAAATGACAATATTTTTGCCAGTTTAGTAAGAGAGTTGCGAATACGTAATTATAGTAGAAATACTATAGAAGCGTATTTACATTATAACGATGAATTTTTGCGTTTTTGTTTAAAGGATCCAAAAGAGATAACTACAGAAGATATTAAGAATTATTTGGATTATTTAGCACAAGATAAATCTGCATCTACCGTTTCGGTTGCATATAACGCAATTCATTTTTTTTACGGTGAGATTTGGAAACGGAGTTTTTTCTTAAATATTCATCAACCAAAGAAAGCAAAATATCTGCCAGCGGTTTTGTCTAAACAAGAGGTAAATAAAATAATAGAAGTGACAAAAAACCTTAAACATAATTGTATTATTAGTTTATTGTATGGCACGGGTGCTAGGGTTAGTGAATTGACACATATACGAATGAAAGATATTGATTTGGATAGAATGATGTTGCATATATTTCAAGGTAAAGGTAAAAAGGATAGAATGGTAATGTTACCGAGGAAATTAAAAAATATTTTGACAATTCAGGCAAGCTTAAAAACGTCGGGTGATTTTCTTTTTACCAATGGACGTGGAAACAGATTAACCGAAACGACAATTCAAAAAATTGTGGCAATGGCGGCGGAAAAAGCGGAAATCAGAAAAAATGTTTCGCCACATACCTTGCGCCACAGCTTTGCCACGCACCTACTTGAAAATGGAACGGATATAAGGTATATTCAAGAACTACTGGGGCATGCGAAATTGCAAACAACCCAGATTTATACACATGTGGCAAATTCTAATTTAGAGAGTATTAAAAGCCCGTTGGATAGTTAAAAGTTTATAAAGTTATGAGTTGGATTAATTCTAAACAATCAATTATCGCTTTGGCGCCATTGGCGGATTATACCGATGGGCCGTTTTGTCGTTTGTGTAGAGAGCAAGGAGTAAGGAATAAGGATAAAGGAGTAAATAGTGATTTTGTTGTTTTTCGTGAAATGGTGAGTGCAGAGGCAATTGTTAGAGGAAGCGAAAAAACTTTGAAAATGTGTGAGTTTGATGAAATTGAACGGCCGATTGTGATACAAATTTTTGGTGGGAAAACGGACATAATTGTAGAAGCAGCAAAAATAGTTGTGAGCAAATACAAGCCAGATGGGATTGATATAAATATGGGCTGTCCAGTACCTAAAATCGCTGGAAAGGGCCATGGTGGGGCGGATTTAATGAGGAAGCCTGAATTGGCTGCGGAGATAGTTAAAGCCCTTAAAATGGCTGATTTGGGGGTTCCTATTAGTGTTAAAACTCGGTTGGGTTGGTTGGACGATAAAGAAATATTGGACTTTGCACCAAGACTAGAACAGGCGGGTGTAGATGCTATTACTTTGCATGGCAGAACCAAAATTCAAGGTTATGCTGGCAAAGCGAATTGGGGTAGAATTGGGGAGGTAAAAAAACTATTAAAAATCCCTTTAATTGCCAATGGGGATATTGTAACACTAGAAGATTTTAAAAAATGTTTAGAAGTTACTAGAGCGGATGGGGTAATGATTGGAAGAGGAGCGCTGGGGAGGCCTTGGGTGTTTGGACAGTTCGGAGCCAATAGTTCACAGCCAATAGGGTGTAAAGAAATTAAACAAATTATGTTGCGGCATGCGGAATTACATTTGGGGTATTATGGGGAAAAGGGAATTATATCGCTTCGAAAATATTTACCGTGGTATTTAAAAGGAATGGAAAATATGAAAACAGTTCGTACCGAATTGGTTCGAGCAAATAGTTTGGAAGAATTAAAACAAATATTACAAAAAATCCCCAGTTAATTTTGGAGATTTTTTTTACTTTTTAATTTGGCGGCAGTAAGAGTGTTTTGTAAAAGTAGTGATACTGTGATCGGACCAACTCCGCCTGGAACTGGCGTAATATAGCTGGCTTTTTTTTGCACATTGGCAAAATCAACGTCGCCATACATTTTATTGTTTTCAAAAACAATGCCAGTATCAATTACTATTGCACCACGTTTTACCATATCGGCAGTTAGTAGGTTGCGTTTTTTTCCAACGGCTGTAACAATAATGTCGGCTTTTAAACATTTTTCTTTAATATTGCGGGTTCGGCTATTGCAAGCAATTACTGTGGCGCCATCGTTAGCCAAAATTACTGAAAGGGGCTTACCTACCAATGCACCCGTACCAAGAATAGCAATAATTTTACCGGCTGGTTTTATCTTTAACCATTTTAAAATTGCCAGTACTGCCCCAGGAGTCGGTGGTAACAAAGAAAAAGTTTTCATAATTAATTTGCCGATATTAGTATCGGTTAAACAATCAACATCTAATTCTGGTTTAACAGCGTTTAAAACTTCGGTGGTATAAAGCGGTTCGGGTAAGGGGAGTTGAATAATTAAACCACTTAATTTTTTATCTTTTTGAATTTGAATAATTTTTTTGATTAATTGTTTTTTAGAAATTTTGGCAGGAAGAAGATGTAAGGCAAAATCAATACCAACGCGAGCAGCAGCTTCGGCCTTGCGACGAACATATACTTTGGATGGTTTGTCGTCGCCAACCAAAACAACCGCCAGCTTAGGTTTTAAGCCGGTTTTTTTGATAGTGCGTTTTAATTGGCTTTCAATTGTTTTGGCAATAAGTTTGCCGTCGATTAGTTGTGACATAATATGACAGTCTAGCACAAAATACAGAAATAATCAAGGTTTTAGCCTCGACCAAATTTTAGTCGTAAAATTGCCCAAAAAAATTCGCGGATATCTTTACTGCTTAATTTAGAATGGCCGTGGGTACGATCTTTAAAAATAGTAGGAATTTCTTTAATTACAAAGTTAGCTTTTTGGGTGCGATACAATAATTCTTCTTGGAAAGCGTAGCCGTTACTTTTGATGTTGTCTAAGTTAATGGTGGTTAAAACTTTTCGTTTAAAACAGCGAAAGCCGGCAGTCACGTCGTGAGGTTTGAGGCGAAGGATAAAACGAGAAATCCACATAGCGCCATTACTCATTAGGCGACGTTGCCAATTCCAACCAATAATTTTTCCACCAGGGATTTTGCGTGACCCTATTGCTAAATCAGCGCCATTGGTGCAAGTAGTAATTAGGCGGCTTATATCGTGTGGATTGTGGGATAGGTCAGCATCCATTTCGATGATTAGTTCTGCACCCAAGGCTAGGGCTTTTTTAAAACCGGCAATATAGGCGGAACCTAAGCCTAATTTATTGTAACGTTTAATTAAGTGGATTAGGGGATAAGTGCTTTGTAATTTTTGTACTTGGACAGCTGTGCCATCGGGAGAATTATCGTCGACAACAATTACTTCAAGATCAGAAATATTTTGTTGAAAAATTTCAAATAAAAGTGGGGTAATATTTTCGCCTTCATTAAAAGTAGGGATAACAACAATTGTTTTCATAAAAATTATAAATACTGGATTCCCGCCTTCGCGGGAATGACAATTAACGAAAATATAATTATTTTGTAATCATATTTTAGCAGAAAATGAAGAATAAAAAAAGACCTTTAAAGGTCTTTGGTTCACCATCGTGGATGATGTTAGAACTATAATACAACAAACGGTAGGTTCTGTCTATATATCAAATTTAAAATCAACAATCTGCTAATTACTCTATGACGCCACCCGCCATATCCTTTTATGAAAATATTTTGTCAACCATCTGTTTCAACTCTCCATAGGTTTTTTTATCTCCCGCAATAAACACCCTATCACTTGGTTTAATATCTTTTTCACCATTTAGGTTAGTAAATATACCACCAGCCTCTTTTACGATAAGAGAACCAGCAAAATCAGGAAAACTGTCTTTTGAAAAAATAATCAATCCATTGTAAATTCCCTTCGCCAGATGACAATAACTTAATGCTTGTGAATTCCAATTCCTATATAACTCAAATTTAGTTAATAATTCAAACATTTTTTGAGATTTCCCGCTATCTTTCCACATAATTGACAGGTGGAACAAAACTTTTGGATTATTTTTGACCAGTTTAATTTTCAGACGCTCTCCGTTCAAAAAAGCCCCCTTACCCTTATAGGCTGTAAAAAGTTGGTTCATTGATGGGTCATAGACAACAGAAAACACCACTTTACCATTATGCATATGTGCCACAGCCATTCCATAGTGAGCTAATCCGTTTATAAAAGTTCGTGTTCCGCTAATTGGGTTGCAAATCCAGACATCTCTGGCCTTATTGAAATCAAAATTTTCTTCCTCGGCATAAAAAGTATGGTTCGGATTAAATTTATTAACCAAATTTTTAATTCCTCTTTCAATGGCGATATCTTCTTCGGTTAGATATTGTTTTGTAATTCCAATATCTTTAATTTTGCCTGCTCGCTGGTTAATTCTTTTTCCAGACTTAACGACGTAATCAATTATTTGGCTGTATAGTTGTTCCATATGGTGGAATTTATATTTATTGAATAGATATATAATATCAGGAAAATGTACAAATTTCAATGTATTGTATTAAAGTTCTAATGTTCAATTTGAGTATAAAAAATAATAGCATAATTAAGCTATTATTTTATGTGTTCCGGGACTTGGATTCGAACCAAGATAAGCAGATTCAGAGTCTGCTGTCCTACCATTAGACCATCCCGGAGTTTGTGAAATGGTAACAGAAAAATGGCAAAAAGTCAATGTGTTTTATTCTACCACTTCACCACCAAATTCGGCGGCAAGGGTGGTTAAGTCGGTGGTTTCGTTTGGCTTGGTTTCTGGTTCGCCGGCTTTTAATTCGCACACTAGATTTATTTTTTCTCCCAAAATTTCGGCTATACAACCCTCAACAATTTTTTTGGTTTTTATTTCCTCAATTTTTTCTTGGTGAAATTTGTAGGCAGAAGAAATATGTAAACCGTCGATATCCACTTTTTCTAATTGGCACATTTTTAGAATAAAAACCAAAGAAGGATTGCAACTAGTTAATTTAGTACAAACATCAGGCCATTTAGCACTAATCTCTTCTAAAGTTTTTGTAGTTAAAGTTTTGTGGGTAATATTTGATATAGCGCTTTTTATAGTATCCGTAATTTTATGGGTAGTAGTTTTGATAGTAGCATCGGACGGTGTAGATGTTGTAATTGTTGGGATTGTTGAAGATGTTGCAATTGGTGTAGGTGTTGAAGGTGGTGTTTGAATATTTTCTGATGTGTCGCCAGTAAAATTTACTACTAATAATTCTAGGGGTAATTGTGGTAAAGGTGATTGTCTGATTTCAATTCGACGAGCCAAAGTTAGATCAATTAATTTTACTAATTGGGTGGGTGTTAAAGTTTGGCTAAGTTTTTTTAATGTTTTTTGGGTAGCTTCGTCGTATTCGATTAGATTATCATTTTGACTGCCAGCTTGCAAAATCATTAAATCACGCAAAGTTTGAATAAGGTCTAAAGCAAATTGATCTAAATTAATACCGTTTTCGGCTAGATTGCTAATCAAATCAAGCGCGGGGGCAGATTTTTTTTCTACTAGATATTCGATGAAATTTATTATTGTTCCAGCAGAAGAAGTGGGTAAGAGCGCTTTAATATCTTCGGCAGTAATAGTTTTTAAATTTAAGGACATTATTTGCCCCAACAAACTTTCGGCATCACGCAAACAGCCGTCACTTTTATGAATAATTTTTTCCATTACGTCTTTGTCAATTTTAATTTGTTCGGTTTCGGCGATTTGGTTTAGACGATTTAGCATTTCGTCGTGAGCAATTTTTTTGAAAGTAAAACGTTGACAACGAGAAATAATCGTAGCGGGTAATTTATGCATTTCGGTAGTAGCCAAAACAAAAATTATATGGGCGGGTGGTTCTTCTAAAGTTTTGAGTAGCGCATTAAAGGCGCTGGTAGACAGCATATGCACTTCGTCGATGATAAAAACTTTAAAAGGGGATTTGGTTGGTTTGAATTGAGCATTATCGATAATATTTTCGCGAACGTTGTCGACACCAGTATGAGAGGCGGCGTCGATTTCGATAACATCAATATTGCGCCCAGCAGTAATTTCGGTGCAAGAAGAGCATTCATCGCAAGGTTCGAAAGTGCCGGGTTGACGATTGGTGCAATTGACTGATTTGGCTAGTAGACGGGCGATAGTAGTTTTACCCACACCGCGTGGACCAAAAAACAGATAAGCCTGAGCAATTTTGTTGGTGGCAATTTCGTTAGCAATAGTTTGGACAATATGATTTTGACCAGATATGCTAGAGAATTTTTGGGGGCGGTACTGGCGGTAGATAGTGGGCATAAATTAAGGAATAAGGAGAAAGGAATAAAGAATAAGTGATAGGGCGGGAAAGAAAAAGTGGTAAGTAAAGAGGTCTTTATCCAAAGTAGATACTTTAGAATAAAAAATTATTTACTTACCACTCCATTTTACAAACTTGGCTCGGTAAAGTCAACATCGGTGGGTTTGGAGGTACCGAGTTGGGCACGTTCCATAATTTCGGCTTCAACGATCTCGCGAGGGCGACCATATTTAAGACGGGATAATTCTTTGATAGCGGCGGCTAATTCTTTGTTGCCAGCCTTAGGTGGATAAGTCATCATATTAAAAGGCTTAGCGGCAGTATTGTCGATTAAAAGTTTTATATAGGCAGTGTATTGTTCGACGTTCATTAAATCATAGCCATTAAATACTGGCGCAAATTCTTTTTGTAAAATGTCGGCATCTTCAACACCAATACGGAAAGAAACAATGGTACCGGCGTTACCAAGCACAGCGTCGCGCACTGTAGACTTACCTTTATTATCTTCTAATTGTTTCATGTATTGATTGGCAAGGATTAATTCTAAATGATATTTGCGAGCTTCGGACAAAATAGTGGCGATAGAATCGGTGATAAAGTTTTGAAACTCGTCGATGTATAAATAAAAATCATGGCGTTCTTCTTCGGGAAGCGAGGCGCGTTCGAGGGCAGCCATTTGTAGTTTTGATACAATAATTAAACCCAGCAGGTTAGAGTTGATTTCTCCAGTTAGACCTTTAGCTAAATTTACAATTAAGATTTTTTTCTTGTCCATTACCTCGCGGAAATTAAAACTGGAATGGCTTTGACCAATAATATTACGCACCATTGAATTTTCGACAAACCGACCTACTTTGGAAATGAGGTATCCTAACATTTCTGATTTATGGAAATCGGATGTTTTGGCCATTTCTTTATCCCAAAAAGCCAATACCATTGGATCGTTTAATTTCTTTTTCCATTTAGCAACATAGGTATCGTCGGTAAACATGCGTGGAATTTCGGCCATGGTGCCTGGATTTTCCATATCGGCCATAAGCGTTAACATTACGTTACGCATTTGGTGTTCAAACATCGGGCCAATCATGGATGGGTCAGTAACTAATTTGTAGAAGATAGAAACCATTTCTTGGCAGATAAAATCTTTTTGTTCTTCGGTACGGGCTTCAAGCATGTTTAAACCCATCGGCCTATCAACATCAGATGGGTTGAAATAGATAACATCGTCGGCACGTTCTTTGGGAATGTGTTGTAAAACGTATTCGGCAAAATCGCCATGGGGATCAAGCACGCAAACACCTTCGCCATTAATAACGTCTTGTACTGCCAAGTTTTGAATAAATACGGATTTACCCGAACCAGATTTACCAATGGTATAAAGATGTCGACGACGGTCACCGCGTTTCATACGGACTATAGTTTCTTCGCCGCGATAGGTGGCGCGCCCCAATATTATACCTTCAGTTGGCATATTTACTGGTGGTGGTGCTTTACGCGCCCCCAGCCAATCGATATGAGGAGTTTCGGTGTTTGGAATTGGAATATGCCAAAGCGAAGTCATTTCTTCGGTGTTAACCACGTTATAATGAGCTGGGTTGAATGATCTGTAAATTGACTGACGAATTAGATTGCTTTGGTTGCGAGGAATTGCGGCTGCCCAAGAATTACCGTATCGATAAATATTGTATTGACTAAATGAATTGATAATATTTTCTAAATTGAGTTGGGCTTTTTCTTTAGTGTTGCTTGAACTGATTAAACGAGTGGTAATTTCAAGCCCGCCGTGGCTGATTTTTTCTTCCATGTTTTTTACCATTTCTTCTTCCATTTGAGTAAGGCGATATTCTTCACCCATGCCAGTTTGTTTGGCTGGGTCATGCTTTTTGGGGAAGATAACCTTGCGCCATTTACGAAGCGATCGCATAATCGCGCTGCGATGAGCAACGTATTCAAATTTTTGGCCTTCGCGAATATCGCGGATCATGTGTACCCCTTGGCGACGCCATTTGGGAGTGGCGGGACGGACCACAAATTGTAATAAAGCCCCCTCGTCTTCTAAAACTTTGCTTAAAGGATTTAGTATTGCTAGCAGAGGATCACTATCCATTTTTTTGTACGTTTTTAAAGGAAATGCAGAGCGATTTTTGAGAAATAGATAAGCACCAACAATATGACTTTGCGGTTTGAAGATATTGTAATCGGTTTCTTCGGTAATTTCGGCATGAGGGTATTGGGCATGAATTTGCTGACCAACAAAATCTTTCCATTTTTGAGGGATAGCTACATAAAAACTTATTTTATTATCTTTTACTACAATTTCAAAAGATATATGATCGTTGCGACCGCGTAACCATTTTATAAAACCTTTTTCGCGTTTTAGGCCAGCGATAGACGAGAACAATGTTTCGGCTACTGCTACGTGTTCGCGAATTTGGTTGATGTTTTCTTCGGTATTAGTTGATTGTTGGCCCTCTTGTTTTCGTTCTTTAGGAACACGAATAAGAATTATAGTGCGATGAAAGGCTTTGCTCTCATGGCTTTGCGTTTGGAGAATAGCTCGGAGGATATACAGAAAGGCAATAATTAAAAGAAGGATTACCAAATAAATAGCAATCATTAAAAAGACTGGGTTTTGCATCCAGATTGAAATTTTTTCTAGGATTAAAGCTGACCAATTATTGTTTTCCATGCTCTTTGTTGTTTAGCATGATAATTTTATCAGTTTTGATTTTTGCCTCTTGTTCGAGGAAGAAACGATTAACACCTGGTAGCATTTTTAGCCATTCTAGCAACAAACGAAATATTTTTTTTACCTGAACATGAGCAGACTTGAGCAATTCGGTAATTTTAAAAGCCGTTTCTTCGCCCTTTAGTTTGAATTCTTGTTGGGCCACTGGAGAAAGACGTTGGTAGGCTTCGTTTAGGCCTTCTTCCATTATTTTTTCTACTTTAATTGCAATCGGATCACGAACTGAGGGGACCGGTGTTGGGGTGCGGCGAATTTTGGGGATTCCTAATTTACGTTTGGTATCGGCTTCTGCTTGAACTGCTTTTTCAATTTGATTTTTTTTGGTTTCGAGAGATTCTGGTACTTGTTCTAATTCTAAAATAGGCCGACCTTCGGTAGGTAGCTTTTGTTCGGAACGAGTAACATCGTCTAAATCTTTTTCTGGCAAATTTACAACCATAAAGTATTAATTGTAAGTAATAATATTATAACACAAAGTTTGGTTACCTCCAATAGTTTGGCAGGAGTGGATAAGTTGTGGTATAATAGTTCGGAGCCAATAGTTCATAGCCAATAGATTGGAGTGAATAATTTGGAAGCAAATTTTAACTTATCTTTTAGATATTATGAAAAATATTCAAGAAGTTTTAGTTAATGGTATTTTGTGGGTTAATGTTGCTAAACAAGGCGAAAAAGAATTAGCAGAAGTGGGAAAGCGTTTTTCTTTACACGAGCAAGATGTTAAAGAAAGTCTGCCGCCATTTCAGCGCCCAAAATTTGTGAAACGCGCTGATTATTATTTTATGGTTTTGCATTTTCCAGTATTTGATCGCGAAACTAAGCGTTTGGGTTTTACAGAAGTAGATTTCTTTTTAAGTTCGAACCATTTAATTACTGTGCACGATAGTCAGTTGCCGGTTTTAGAGAATTTTTTTCAAGAGTGTAAAAAAATTGGAACAGACTTGCCGCCTTTTTTTCAAGGCACCGCAGTGCACGTTATGTTTGAATTGCTGGCGCGATTATTAGATGCGATTTTCCCAATTTTATTACACATTAATGACGATGTTGATGTAGTGGACAAAAGATTGTTTGCTCAGATTCCAGGGCGAAAAATGGCAGAAGAAATTTTACGTTTAAAAACCAATGCTGTTACTTTTCGGCGTACTATGCAGGGACACCGTACAGTTTTGGAGCGTTTAATTATGTATAGCGGCCGAGATTTAGATGTTACTTCAGCTCAAAATTATGTAAATTCGTTGCGTGAGTTTACCAACGAAATTTGGCATATGCTCGAAAGTCAAAAAGAAACAATTAATGCTTTACACGAAACCAATGAATCTTTAGTCGGATTACGCACCAACGAAGTAATGAAAACCTTAACTATTATATCGGTAATTACTTTTCCACTAACTTTGTTTGTAACGCTTACTGATGTAAATACAGTAGATAATCCTTTTAAATTTATTTCTGGTGGTTTTTTGATTGTTTTAAGTGCGGTATTATTAGGAGCCGCTGGGATGTTATGGGTATTTAAAAAGAAGAAGTGGATGTAGGGCGAATTGAGTGGATTGAAGGTTTCTAATTTCTAATACCTTATACCTAATAAAATTTTTAATACCCAAATATTAAAATTGGCACATTATATATTAGTAATTAGATATTTAAAAAACCGTCTTAACATTATATTGAGACGGTTTTTTGTTATAGGCTTTGTGCTATGTTTTAGAAGTAACGCGTGTTATTATTTGTCCAGATTTTGTATCTTCTACGTCCCATCCTAATTTTTTGATTTCGTCGCGTAAACGATCTGATTCTGGCCAATTTTTTTCATTACGAGCGTTTTTTCTTAAATCTAAAAGTTTTTGGACATCATCAGTTATTGTTGGTTCTTTTTCTAATTTTTCAACGTTTTCTTTTATGTTTAAACCGAGAATATTATCAAATTTTAATAATATTTTGTAATTTATTTCATTTTTATTAATTGCTTCCCATATAATTGCTAGTGCTTGAGGAATATTTAAGTCGTCGTTGATAGCATCTAGAAATTTTGTTTCAATTTCGTTATCTTTGATTTCGGATTTTTTGTTTTTGATTTTTTGCGCTTCTTCGTACAAATGTTTTAATCCGTTAGCTGCTGCAGTTAATGATTCGGTGCTAAAATTTAATTGTTTGCGGTAATGAGTTTGGAGCAGTAAATAACGGTAGGCGAGAGGGTTGTAATTTTGAGTTTGTAAAATCTGTAAAGTGGTAAAGTTGTCGGCGGATTTTGACATTTTGTCGGCACCAGTTAATAAAAATTCATTATGTAACCAATAATTGGCCAACGGTTTGCCTTCGGCAGCTTCGCTTTGGGCGATTTCGTTGGTATGGTGTACGGGAATATGATCTATGCCACCAGTATGAATGTCAAATGGCTGGCCTAAATATTCTGTACTCATCGCCGAACATTCGATATGCCACCCTGGAAAGCCAATACCCCAGGGGCTGCTCCACTCCATTTGGCGCTGTTCGATTTTTGGAGAAAATTTCCACAAAGCAAAATCAGTGATATTTTTTTTGTCGCCAATACCTACTCTGGCGCCAGCGCGTAATTCTTGATTTTTTAAATTAGCCAGTTTGCCATAGTCTGGTAATTTTGAAGTGTCAAAATAAATACCGTCGGCAGTTTTGTAAGTAAAACCTTTTTTTTCTAGTTTTTTGATTAATTTAATTTGTTGTTTAATATGATCGGTAGCGCGACACCAAATAGTGGGAAATAAAATATTTAGGTCGGTTAAATCTTTTTCAAAAGCGACAATATAAAAATTAGCAATATCCCAAGCGGTTTTACCTTCGCGTTTTGCTCCTTTTTCCATTTTGTCTTCGCCTTCATCAGCATCGGAAGTAAGATGACCAACGTCGGTAATATTCATGACGTGTTTTACTTTATAGCCATTGTAAGTTAAGGCTCGTTTGAGAATATCTGAAGAAATATAGGCACGCAGGTTGCCGATATGAGCGTAGTGGTAGACGGTGGGGCCACAAGTATACAATCCGACCTTACCTTTTTTGATTGTCTTAAAAGCTTCGAGGCGACGGGTGAGAGAGTTATAAAGAATGAGCATAGTGGGTTGAATTTTAAATTTTTAATTTTTAATTTTTAAAAATTAAGACATTTTGTCATTATTTAAAAATTAGAAATTAAAAATTAAACATTTCAATTATATCTTATTTATCCACAGTTTTCAATAGAGTATGTTATTTTACTTTAAATTCTGTTATAATATATTAAGTTATATTCAAAGGATGAAATTTTTAGGATTTAACAAATTCAGATATGTCTTGGTTATCTAAACCAAAATCTTTTTTAGGAGTAGATTTGGGTGCTGGTGGCGTAAAACTAGTAGAGCTACGTCAAGAAAAAAATCGACCAGTACTGTTTACCTATGGTCTAACTTCGGCTCCGCAGGATGTGCATCGAGTATTTGCCGCAGTAGACAAAACAATCGACGAATTAACTGATCACAAAACTTCTAGCCAGCAAGTAGCTAAGGCAGCAGCTGATCCTGGTTTAAATGATAAAAAAATAGAAGAATATGCCGCATTGTTGCGGTTGGTGTGTAAACAAGCCAAAACTGTCTCTAAAAGTGCAACGGTTAGTTTGCCGATATCTTTGGTTTTTCATGCTTTAATTAATTTACCTTTATTAAAAAAAGAAGAGCTTGGCCCAATTTTAAAAGCAGAAATAAAAAAATTACTTCCTCGACCAATTGAAGAAATGGCATTAGATTATCAAATTTTGCCAGCCTTACCAGAACAAAAAACAATTAGGGTATTGGTTAACGCTGTTCCGCGTGAGGTGGTAACTTTTTATACACAGGTTTTTAAACGTGCCGGATTAATTTTAGATGCTTTAGAGCCAGAATCAGTAGCTTTAGAGCGCGCTTTAGTAGGGCGTGATGCTAGTGTGGTAATGTTGGTAGATATTGGTGCCGAGCGTACGAATTTTTTCATTATTGATCAAAGTGTAGCCGTAACACATCAAAGTGTAGAATTGGGTGGTGCCAAAATTAATAAAATATTAGGCCGTACTTTGGGGATAGAAGATAGTTTGGTAGAACAATTAAAATATGATTTGTTTAACGAATGGTCTAATCAACCGCCAGCTCAATCTAAAGAAAATTTGTTAACCCTGTTGGCTCCAATAATTGACCCGATTATTAAAGAGATTGAATATAGTTTTGAGATGTACTTGCGTCAAAGTGGTAACGAAAATAAACGCCCAGAAAAAGTAATTTTAACTGGTGGTGGAGCGAATTTACCATTTTTGTCCGAATATATTGCTGAGAAATTTAAATTAAAGTGTTATTTGGGTGATCCGTGGGGCCGAATAGTTTTTCAAGATGGGCTTAAACCGTTATTGCATAAAATTGGCCCAAGAATGTCGGTGGCAATTGGCTTGGCGTTAAGAAATGTGGTATAGTATTATTGTAAATGACTAATTAGAAATTTAATTACTATTATGTCTAGTCAAAAAAAACAAGGAGACGTTACAGTTTTTTTGGTAGAAGATGATGCATTTTTGTCTGATATCTATTCCAAAAAATTTACAATGGAGGGTTTTAAGGTGGTAACTGCCGATAATGGTGAAAAAGGTTTGGCTGATATTAAAAAGAAAATGCCAGACATAGTTTTATTAGATATTTTATTACCAAAATTGGATGGCTTTGCTGTATTAGAAAAGTTAAAAGCCGATCCTGCTACTAAAGATATTCCAGTTATTTTGTTAACTAATTTAGGTCAAAAAGATGATGTAGACAAAGGTTTGCAGGGAGGGGCAGTTGATTATTTAATTAAGGCCCACTTTAAACCTTCCGAGGTTGTGGATAAAGTTAAAAAAGTTTTACAGTTATAAAATAGTTGTGATAGAATAATATTCTATGAAATCAAACCTAATAGGAAGGGGGGTGAAATTATGAATAAGAAAGGTTTTACTTTGATTGAACTTTTGATCGTAGTAGCCATTATTGGTTTACTATCCACTTTGGCTGTAGTTGCTTTGGGTTCTGCTCGTGTTAAAGCACGTGATTCTAAACGTTTGGCAGATTTAAAACAACTTCAAACTGCGTTTGAATTGTATTATACTGATCAAAATGCTTATCCAACCGGCGCTGGAATTAACCTAGGAGATACCGATCATGCTTGTTTGAATTCTTCCGGATTTGCTCAAACTGGTTGTACTAACGCTTATATGGGTGTAGTACCAAAAGATCCACAAGGTGGATATTATACTTATACCATGGCTTCAAGTACATACACGGTTAATGGTACTTTAGAAGGCGAAGTTAATGGTTTGGTAGGTGCTATTAAATTAACCCCAGCTGGGATTAGTTTATAAGTAGCTTTATAAACAAAATAACCCTGTATCATTTTTAGTACAGGGTTTTGTTTTTGTTTGGCAAAAATTTTACCTTATGATATACTATTTGCATATGCATTTAGAGGTATACTTTCCATTAATTGGGGCAATTTCTTATATATTTATTTTTGTTTGTGGTCTAATTTTGGGCAGTTTTTTGAATGCCTGGATTTGGCGTACCAGAGAGAATATTCGGGTGGTTTCGGGGTTTAGTATGTGTGTGCACTGCCGTAGAATGTTAATGTGGTACGAAAAAATCCCGTTGTGTAGCTTTTTGGTATTACGAGGCAAGTGTCGTACTTGTAAAAAATTTATTCCCGCTTCTTATTTTTGGACCGAATTATTAACCGCTGTCGCCTTGACAATGGTTTTTTATTATCACGTTAATATTAATACCATGTTTAGCGAATGGTGGATGATGCGTGATGTTTTTTTTCTCACCTGTCTAGTGGTGATTTTTGTTTATGATTGGAAATATCAATTGGTTTTGTCTCGAATTGTTTGGCCGGGGGTAATAATTGGGCTGGCTATTAATCATTGGGCACTAAATTACCAGTTGTCCGATTTATTGCTCGGAATGGTGGTTGGTGGCGGTTTCTTTTTGATTCAATATTTAATTTCGCGTGGTAGATGGATTGGTGGCGGTGATATTCGATTGGGTTTAATGATGGGGGCATGGTTAGGTTGGCAATTAACAATTTTTGCTTTATTTTTGGCCTATATTTTAGGTGCAATTTATGCGGTTATTTTATTAATAGGTAAAAAAGCCAATCGCAATACCGAAATTCCATTTGGAATATTTTTAGCACTATCTACATTTTTTACATTATATAACGGCCGAGCTTTGGTAGAATGGTATATAGGGTTGTTAAAATAGTTCGGAGCCGTTGGAGTTCTTAGCCAATAGTTCAAAGCCAATAGTAATAGTGAATGGTAAGATATTAAATTGTTAGAAAACTGTGATTTTGAAAATAAAAAATTTCTTAGTATCTTATAAAGATTTAAGTTTAAAACCAAAATATTTATTATTGGTTTTTGTTTTGGCTTGTTTTTTAATAATTATTCGTAGGATGGATTTAGTTTTTAATGCGCAGTTTTGGGCAGAAGATGGTACGATTTGGTTTGCAGAAATATATAATTTGGGTTGGTGGCCAACTATTTTTACACCAGAGGCTGGGTATTTGCAAACCATTTCTCGTTTGGTTGGTTTAATGGCACAATTTTTACCGCTAGTTTATGCGCCATTATTTTTTAATTTAGCGGCAGTTGCAATTAAAGCTTTGCCAGTTGTTTATTTGTTTTCTAATCGTTGGCAAAAAATTATTCCAAATTTTTGGTTTAAAATTATTGTTGCTTTGGTTTATTTGTTTTTACCAAATACAGCCGAAGTGCATGCTAATATTACTAATGCGCAATGGTTTTTGGCGTTACTATCATTAATGATTTTGTTAGGTGAAGTACCGGTTAAAAAATATCTAAAAGTATTAGACGCTAGCATATTGGGTATTGCCTGTATTAGCGGCCCGTTTTCAGCATTTTTGTTACCAATTATTTTTTTAGCTTGGTTTTGGCTGCCACAGAAAAGAAATGTTTTAAATGTAATTGTGGTTGGATTGGCTGGTTTGGTGCAAGTATTTTTTATTTTAGCTGTTGGTTTTAGCGCTCGTTCCCATATGGCGCTTGGCGCGACATTTTGGTTATTTGTTAAAATATTTTCTGGGCAAATAGTTTTAGGATCATTGATTGGTAAGGTTGGTTTTGCATATCTTTATAATCGTTGGCTGGTTTGGGAAAATTGGCTAGGAATTACAATTTATTTATCGGCTTTTGTGGTTGGGGTAGTAGTTATTAGTTTAACTTTATGGAAAGCGAAAAAAGAGGTAAAATTAATAGTGTTGTTTGGTTTAATCGTATTGCTGTTTTCTCTTTTAAAACCAATGGCTAGTGTAACCATTCCACAATGGCAGGTAATGGTAATGCCTGGAGCAGCAGGGCGGTATTGGCTTTTCCCAATGTTGGCGTTTGTGTTTTCTTTGTTATATTTGGTTACCCAAAGCCAATGGCCAAAGATAAAAATACTGGCAGTAATGGTTTGTGTATTTTGGTTGTGGGGTTTAAAAGTTGAAGGAATTTATCCTGCTTGGCCAGATTTAAAATTTAAGGAAAATGTTAAAATTTTTGAACAAGTACCAGTTGGTACAGAAATGAAATTTAAAACCATGCCCGAAAGTTGGTATGGAATGGTGTTAAATAAAAAATAGTATTTTATTAAAATAAATATTAATTTTATGAAAGAAAGAAGCCCACTAACAGACATTGAGCGTACTGAATTCCATATTCAATACAGTAGGGATTTGTTGAATAATAAAGATGGGATACGTGATAAATTGGTTGAGACAGAATTTAAGAATTTTTATGAAAGCAGTAAGAGGTATTTTCAAGGTAATGGTTTGGATATGTGGTCTAAAGAATTTATGGACAAATATACAAATAAACCAGTGAAAATTTTAAAGGAAATAATTTGGAAAATTATTAATGAAGAAAATGATAGATATATGAAGAATTTGGAAGAAGATTTGACAAGACCTGATCGCGACGCACCAATGGGTGTAAGGCAAGATGAAGGCACCGCACAATTTTATTGGTATTATGGCATAAATTATATGGATTATTATAATAATCCAGAAAAAGGTTGTGAAGAATTAGGAAAAGCCATTGCCGAGCGTAGATTTCAAGAACAAAGTGCTTAAATAAATATGTTAGAAAATAATTTACAAACAAAAATTCAAAAACTTCGGGCGCAGATTGATGAATTGCGGTATCGGTATCATGTGTTGAATGATCCAGAGGTAACCGATGCGATGTATGAAGGGCTGATGGACGAATTGCGAAAAATTGAAGAACAGTATCCAGAAGTAATTACACCAGATTCGCCAACTCAACGGGTGGCTGGTAAAGTTTTGGAAAAATTTGAAAAAGTTGTGCACCAGGTGCCACAATGGTCTTTTAATGATGCTTTTGACGAAGAAGCAGTGGTTGATTGGGGAGAGAGGATAATGAATTATTTATCCCGACAAGAAGTACGGGATTCCGACCGGGCGTCGGGAGAAAAAGAACACGGTGCTCGCCCAAAAGATTTGGATTATGTGTGCGAATTAAAAATCGATGGTTTGCATATGGTTTTAACATACGAAAAGGGCTTGTTAAAAACCGCAGCAACGCGGGGTGATGGAAAAGTGGGAGAGAATGTAACAAATAATATCAAAACTATTTACAGCGTACCTATAAAATTGAATGAAGAAGTTGATTTGATTGCTGAAGGGGAAGTGTGGCTTGGATCGGAGATGCTTAAAAAAATAAATGTGGAAAGAAAAAAAGATGGCGTTGCTTTGTTTGCCAATCCACGTAATGCCGCAGCCGGCACAATTCGTCAACTTGATCCAAGTGTGGTTAGAGCGCGAAAACTAAGTTTAACCGCATATGATATTTCTAGCACCAACGCTCCAGAAACTCAAGCGGAGGAATTGGTAAAATTAAGGCAGTTAGGTTTTTTAACAGCCAATGATTGGCGATTATGTAAAAATTTGGGAGAGATTTTTGCTTTTTATAAAGAAATACAAAAAAAACGGGATTCATTTCCGTTTTGGATTGATGGAATTGTAATAAAAGTTAATCAAAAAAAATATCAGGATGCTTTGGGTTTTACTGGTAAAGCTCCACGTTGGGCGATTGCTTTTAAATTTCCAGCCGAGCAAGGAACAACAAAAATAAAAGAAGTATATGTTCAGGTTGGCCGGACTGGTGCATTAACACCGGTGGCTTTAATGGAACCAGTTAAATTAGCTGGCACAACGGTTACCCATGCTACTTTGCATAATTTTGATGAGATTAAACGATTGGGGGTTAAAGTAGGCGATACAGTAGTGGTAGAAAAAGCTGGTGATATTATTCCTAAAGTAGTACGAGTGCTAGACAAAATGCGTGATGGAAGCGAAAAAAATATCCCTGAACCAAAAATTTGTCCAATTTGCCATTCTCCAGTATTGCGTCGTGAGGTATTGGGAAAGAAGCAAAATAAGTCGGTGGCATTGTTTTGTACAAATTCTAAATGTTATGCTAAAGAATTAGAAAATTTAATTCATTTTGTTTCTAAAAATGCTTTTGATGTTGATGGTTTGGGGGAAGCAATTGTGGAACAGTTGGTAGATGAGGGAATAATTAAAAATGCGGCTGATATTTTTACTTTGACCCAAGGCGATTTAGAACCGCTTGATCGTTTTGCAGAAAAATCGGCAGAGAATTTGATTTTGGCTATTGAAAAATCAAAAGATACTACTTTAAGTCGTTTTATTTATGCTTTGGGTATTCATCATGTAGGCGAAGAAACCGCTCTGCGATTGGCCAAACACTTCGGAAATTTAGATAATATCATGGCAGCTAGTCTAGAAGAATTACAACAAGTCAACGATATCGGCCCAAGAGTGGCAGAATCTATTTATAATTGGTTTAAAGGAGAAGAGAATATAAAATTAGTGGAAAGTTTGTTGGCTAATGGAGTAAAGATTAAAAGTTTGTCTATTCAAACAGGACAGCAAAAATTAGCTGGATTAACATTTGTTTTAACTGGCAGTTTAGAATCAATGTCACGTGACGAAGCTAAAGAAAAAATTCGAGAATTGGGTGGTGAAATTAGTGAATCGGTAAGTAAGAAAACCAGCTATGTGGTTGTGGGCGCAGAACCGGGAAGTAAATTTGATAAGGCACAGGATTTGGGGGTAAAAATTTTAAAGGAAGAGGGGTTTTTAAAACTAATAAAAGTGTGATATACTATATACGCTATGTATATTCGTTGGTTTAAAGATCTGACAATTAAAGACATACCAATTGTAGGCGGTAAAAACGCTTCGCTGGGAGAGATGTATGGCAAATTAACCAAAAAGGGAATTAGTATTCCTAATGGTTTTGCGTTAACTGCCGAAGCTTATTGGAAATTTATTAAAGACAACAAATTAGATAAAAAAATTAAAGTTGTTTTAAAAGATTTGGATGTAAAAAATGTGAGAGCTTTGTCTAAGGCTGGAGCAATAGTGCGTAAAATGATTTTGGCAGCGGATTTTCCTGACGAAATTAAAAAAGAAGTGGTGGCAGCTTACAAAAAAATGAATGGTGTAGCAGTGGCAGTACGTTCGTCGGCTACCGCCGAAGATTTGCCAGACGCCTCGTTTGCTGGCCAACAAGAAACATATTTAAATGTTAAAGGTGACAAAGAAATTTTGATTGCTGTAAAAAAATGTATTGCTTCTCTTTTTACCGATCGGGCTATCTCTTATCGTGAAGCTAAAGGTTTTGATCATATGGTGGTGGCCTTATCGGTTGGTGTGCAACAAATGGTACGTTCGGATGTGGGTACTTCTGGTGTAATGTTTACTTTGGATACCGAATCTGGTTTTAAGGGTGTGGTTTTAATTAATGCTGCTTATGGATTAGGAGAATATGTGGTTAAGGGTCGGGTAACACCAGACCAATTTTATGTTTTTAAAGATGGTATTAAAAAAGGCTTTAAATCAATTATTAGTCGTAGATTAGGCAGTAAAGAAGTAAAGTTAGTTTACGATAAAAAAGGCGGTACCAAACAAGATAAAGTTTTGGTATCTGATCAGAAAAAATATTGTGTTAGTGATGATGAAGTAGTACAACTGTCTAAATGGGGTGTAATGATAGAAGAACATTATGGTCACGCTATGGATATCGAATGGGCCAAAGATGGTCAAACTGGGAAATTATATATTGTGCAAGCAAGATCCGAAACCGTAAAATCACGCGCTTCGGTTAGTGTTATCGAAAATTATAATTTAAAGAAAAAAGGCAACATTATTGCTAAAGGTATTAGTGTAGGGCAAAAGATTGGACAGGGCAAAGCGCGGATTATTAATTCGCCCAAACAAATGAAACAGTTTAAACCAGGTGAAGTTTTGATTACGCGTATTACCGATCCAGATTGGGAACCAATTATGCGTATTGCCTCGGCCATCGTAACCGAGCAAGGTGGTAAAACATCTCATGCGGCTATTGTGTCGCGAGAATTGGGTATTCCGTGCATTGTAGGGGCTGCCAAAGCTCGTCAGTTGGTTAAACCGGGAGTAGAGGTAACTGTTTCTTGTGCAGAAGGTGAACAGGGTTATGTATACAGGGGGCTGTTACCATTTTCGGTAGAAAAAACTGAGATTAAAAATTTGGCACCAACCAAAACCAAAATCATGATGAATGTGGGTAACCCCGATTCGGCTTTTACATTATCAGCCATTCCATCCGATGGAGTTGGTTTGGCTCGCGAGGAATTTATTTTTACCAACTTTATCAAAATTCATCCATTGGCGCTGGTAAATTATAAAAAGATAAAGGATAAAGGAGTAAGGAGTAAAATAGATGAATTGACAGTTGGGTATGAAGACAAAAAACAATATTGTATCGACAAATTAGCCGAAGGGGTGGCGTTTATTGCTTCAGCTTTTCACCCCCATGATGTAATTGTGCGTTTGTCAGATTTTAAAACTAATGAATATGCTACCTTAATTGGTGGAGCAGAATATGAGCCAAAAGAAGAAAATCCAATGCTTGGTTGGCGTGGCGCTTCGCGGTATTATGATCCAAAATACAAAGAAGGTTTTAAACTAGAATGTGCGGCCCTTAAAAAAGTGCGAGAAGTTTGGGGTTTAAAAAATGTTATTGTAATGGTGCCGTTTTGTCGCACGGTAGAAGAGGGTAAAAAAGTTTTGGCTATAATGAAAGAATTTGGGCTAGAGCGCGGCAAAGACGGGCTTCAAGTTTATGTAATGTGCGAAATTCCATCTAATGTAATTTTGGCGCGTGAATTTGCGCAAATTTTTGATGGGTTTAGTATTGGTTCGAATGATTTAACCCAATTAACTTTGGGAGTTGATCGGGATTCGTCGGTGGTAGCCCATGTGTATGATGAAAATAACGAAGCAGTAAAAACTTTAATTCGCCAAGTAATTCGTGTAGCCCACGAATGCAAACGCAAAGTGGGTATTTGTGGTCAGGCACCAAGCGACTATCCAGAATTTGCCGAATTTTTGGTACAAGAGGGGATTGATAGTATATCACTCAACCCCGATACAGTTTTAAAAACTCGTGAGCGAATTGCGGTCATGGAAAAGAAAATTGGTACGCGTCATGCCCCACTACGATTGGCGGTGGCGTCAAAAGTGTTGACAGTGCTTGGAATTATTGGTTTGGTGGGAATGTTGTCGGGTTATACTTGTCAGACTGTTAGTACCCAAAAAATGGCTGATGATATTAAAGTTTCAATGAATGAACAACTAATAAATTTAAAAGGTCAGTTGCGAGAGGAAATTGTAAATGAATTAAAAAGCCAACAATTAAGTAATTATAGTGAAGATGGTTTTGCAAAATTTTCTGTTATGTATCCAGGTACTTGGGAATTAGAACACAAAGATGATACTATTACATTTTATAATGATAATGACAATAGCTGGTTATCAATTAATAATCAACTAATTAAACACACAGTTGCTTTAGATAAAATTTCTACTACTACTTGGCAAAATTATCCAGCGATTCGCTTAATAGATACTTTACCCAATGGTACAGATTATGCTGTTTTAGAACTTTATCCAAATGGCTATAAAAAAGCAAAAAGTAATGTAGAGTTACGAGGTGATACGAAAACGTTTGATGAAATGTTAGAAAGGTTTGAGCGGTTTGAGTTGAAGGAATAAAAATTAATCTTAAAAACAAAAAAACGCTTGGAAGCGTTTTTTGTTTTTAAGGATGTTAAACAAAATTTTATCTTTCACAGTTTTTTCTAAATACTTTAGTTGGCTATAAATATATTCGTTTAGTTTTTTTCAATCCAATCCGAAAATTTAGTAAGGTTAAGTTTATATATGGCAACTGTTTTTCTTAAAAGATTTACCGCGCCAATATTTGGGTTTGGAGAATCTATTTATAATTATTGTAAGATTGAATCCGCAAACTAAAATGTTAAGCTGCCTAGAGATACAAGAGTGATAGCGTACCATAAATCAAACCAAATGAATCTCAATTTATTAGCAATCCAAATTAAACCATAAAATGGATAGGCCAAATAATGTAAATTTGATCCTCCATTTTTTATTATTTTTTTACCCTCATTAAAAATATTTTTTGCGTCATGATCGCTAGGGAAAGCGTGCATACCTAAAGAAATTGCTACCCAAAATATCAGATAATACAATGGGCTTTCTGGCTGTGTTAATGTTGTAAAATAACCTAAAAATATTGCTAATACAGAATTGATAATTAATGGGCCAGTTGAAATCCAAAAAATTTGTTTGTATTTTTCTGGTTTATCATGCATAACGTAACCGGCAGGATTGCCAAAACGAAAATATATAACCTTGTGGACCGCAACTCCGGTCCAGTCACAAAACTTTTTATGAGCCCACTCGTGTATTATTACTCCTGGAAAAGTTGCTATTGATATAAACCAACCTGGAATCATATATTTTAAGTTATTTAGTTTTTAGTATTAAGTGTTTTTTTAAGCGAAATATTTTTATTCCGTATTGAAATTATAATTATTCATACCCGATGATGGTAGACAATATACTGATAATAAAGAAATTTCGTTCAAGTTTTAAAATTTCAGTTTTAATAAAGTTATTTATTTATTTTATTCTCTATATATTAATTATTTTTTTAGTTTACGCCTTTTTGGTCATTAAATCAAGTAAAAATAAACTGCGTTAAAACTATGTGGTGACCATCAATTTTATATTCATAAGCATACCGGTGTGGGTTTTTATTGTAGTTAGCAATGCCTTATCTTTAAGTATGGAATTTTAGTAAATAAATTGGAATATATCCTTTCGTTTATAACCGATAATTTTGCTTTAATAAACACACAATCCACCGTTTTTAATGGTGGATTGTGTGCTGAGCGGGTCGGACGGGACTCGAACCCGCAACTTCCGCCGTGACAGGGCGGTGCTCTAACCAGTTGAACTACCGACCCAAGTTTTTGTACTTGGTTTTTTAAATTGTTTGTTAGGATGGTAAAATTATACAAAATTTTTAACAATTCGTCAAGGGCTAATCGGGTAAATTTTTTTATTAAAAAATAGCCTAAACAAGTAAGCTATTTTTTGCTGTCCCCGACGGTCGGTGCGACAGTCGGGGTGTGTGGAGGACTTGGGTAGCCTCCGCCTCCTTTTTCACCCCACTCGGAAGATGTTCACATCGGTCGGCCACTCGACGCCCCTTTTCGCGAGTTCTTCGCGGATGAGGGTATTGAGCGCCGCTCCGTCTGTGTTCTGTCCCTCGAGGAAGGGGTCGAACACGTATGGCACGGTTTGCCCAAACAGGATGTGGATCGTGCCGGCGATGTCCTCCAACGCCATATCTCTGCTTCCTTTGTCGCCGAATCGTTCGATCTGGCCATCGATCGCCAGGTTCTGCACGGCCTGATGATGTTCCGTCTCGAAATCGGTGAGGAACATCCCGCACAACATCATGTTGCCACTCATGATGTCGAACAGCACCGACTTGTCGGTGCTGATGAGACCGATCGACTTGCTGGCTCGAATCGCACGCATCAGGATGTGCGGAGCCGCATCGCCGATCATCTCGCGATGATCATACAGAAACAGCTCAAAGTTCGCGACTGCCCACATAACTTTCTCCGGGTTGGGGTTGTGGTAAAGTTTTACCACAATTTTGAAGAAATGTCAATATTTTGAGTAACAAAAAAGATCCTGAAGATGTTCGATGGAGACAAGAATTAAAGGAGGGGGTAATTCCGCCTCTACCGAACATTTTCAGGACCTTTGTTAATGATATTAATATAATACAGTATTTTTTCCAATTTGTCAAACCAAATACTGTGGATAACTTCAAATATTTGACGCAAAATTATTTTTTTACAACCTCTACGATTTTGGCAAACATTTTTGGATATTGGACAGCAATTTGGGACAATACTTTTCGGTCTAATTCGATTTCGTTCTTTTTTAATAATCCCATTAATTTGCTGTAAGACATATCTAGGGCGCGAACAGCAGCATTAATTTTAACTTGCCACAAACCACGATTTAGACGTTTTTTGGTACGGCGAGAAGCATAGGCAAATTGGCCAGCTTTCATTTTTGCAGTTTTTGCTACCTTAATTTTTGATTTGCGTCCCCAGCGAAAACCTTTGGTATGTTTCAAAATTCCGCGGCGTCTTTTGGCGTGTAGTACGCCACCTTTAATACGGGTCATAGTAGTTTATTTAAAATATTTATTAAGCGTGTGGCAAAGCAATTTGCATTACTCGGTCTAAGGCGGAGCTACAAATAGTATCGGATTTTTTATTGCGTCCGACTTTGCCATTCTCGCGGGAGTTAAAATGATTTTGTCCGCAAGTTACTTTTTTTATTTTTTTATTTTTAGTTAGTTTGTATCTTTTGGCTGTGGCTTGGTGGGTTTTTAATTTAGGCATATATTTTTAGTAATTAACTTTTAGCAATAATAGCGGTAACTTTGTTACCTTGGCGTTCGATAGTTTGATCAAAACGAACCGGGTGTGTGGCATTGATAGTGGCAATAAAATTTTTGGTCATATCAAGAGCCATTGCACCTTGTTGCATTTCGCGACCGCGTAATACAACCTCGATTTTAACTTTGTCGCCTTGGTTTAAAAATTTTAAAGCTTGGGTTTTGCGAATTTCTAAATCATTTTTACCAATACGGAGAGACAAACGAATACATTTAATGTCTACCACGTGTTGATGAGCTTTGCGGATACGAGCTTCTTTTTCTTGTTCGTATTTGAAATGGCTAAAATTCATGATGCGAGCTACTGGAGGATCAACTTTGGGGTTGATTTCTACCAAATCAAGTTCTTGTTCTCGGGCCAAACGAATGGCCTCGGCGGTTTTCATAACGCCAACGCTATCACCTTCGGTGTCTAGAACCAAAACCTGTGGGGCGACAATACCCTCGTTATAAAAATACATTTTTTTCGGTTCTTCTTTTTTTCGTTTGTGTGAAATGCGCATAATAGTTTGTAAAGTTTAAAGTTATAAAGTTTGTAAGATAGTAGGTTATGAATTTTTTACTTTATAACTTTATGAACTTTTTACTAGCGCGTATTAAAGCGCGCTGTGGAGGTGGCGAGAGTTGAACTCGCGTCTAGATAACTTTGATTACGTCTTCTACATACTTAGCTTTTTTAATTATCTGATGATTGGCCTGATAAAAAAGCAAAAGCGACCAATCACGAGCCTGTGAGTCTTTCGGTTTAAATCAACGGGCAGTAATTTAAACCTACTCTCTGTGAGTGACACCGTTTTACGTTACAGAGTATAGCGTAGACGATGGGTTACAGCCTAAGCTGCGACCGGAGCAAAATTGCAACAGCCTTCGCCGAAAGCGCTAGCTATTACGGATTTTACTTTTGAAAATAAGTTGGCACTTATTAAGTTGCCCCATCTATTAACGAGGTCTGAGGCCGCCTCGGTATGCCGGCGTAACCGCAAGCTTCTGTCGAAGCCCGGCACCCCCGCTTTTTAAATTCGAAATCCAAAACTCGAAATAAATCAACTAATTTTTTAAAGTTCTCTGCAATTCTCTTTCGTTATCGCGCTTTTTTATGGTTTCGCGTTTGTCGTGTAATTTCTTGCCACGACCGACTCCGATTTGAACCTTAACAAAGCGGAGTTTAGTATACACTGAAAGAGGTACAATTGTCAAGCCCTTTTCCATGGTTTTTGTCTGTAAATGGCGGAGTTCTTTTTTATGAAGCAAAATTTCGCGATTGGCAGTAGGATCGTAGTCGGGCATAGGCCCAGCTGGCTGGTATTTGGAGATATGGGCGTTGGTAAGCCAAGCCTTATTATTATGAAAAGTGATATAAGCCCCTTTTAAACTAATATGGCCATTTTTGACAGATTTTACCTCTTGGCCGGTTAATTTTAAGCCAGCTTCGAATTTCTCGAGGATTTCATAGTCAAAAAATGCTTTTTTATTAGTGGCTAAATCGGTCATATTGTTATCATATTAACAGGTTTTTTAGTAAAAAGCAAACTGTTGTTAGTTCATAGCCAATAGTTCATAGCCAATAGGCCTGTAACTATGAACTATTGGCTGTTGGCTATGAACTAAGTTACTATTTACTAATACTAATTTTTTTGCTACAATTGTTCTATATGAAATTACCTCAAAATCTATCTTTCCATCCCAAATTAGCGGCTGCTTTTGAAGTTATTTTTGGAGCCATTTTTATTTGGTGGCTTGGTCTGATTGGTGCTTGGTGGATTTTGTTCGTTTGGGCAGGATTTCGGTTGTTGTTTTGGGCAGTTTTGGTGCGATTGGTTAGTTATCCTACCGAGGTTAATCGCTGGCATCATTTTGTTTCTTTGTTTTTCTTTGGTTTAGGGGCTTTGTCTTTTATTCTGTTTGTAGAATGGGGTTGGACTGTTTGGCTTTTACGTTTGGCCTTTGTGTTTGGTCCAGCTTTAAGTTTTTGGTTAGTACCAGTTAAAGGTAACGAGCTTTCTTTTGTACTGAAGCCATATCGTCGTTGGCAATTTTTATCGTGTGTATTTGGTTTGGCAGGAATTTGGAGTGGGGTATATGCTGTATTATCGTTACAGATTTTTAATATTAATCGATGGTGGTGGTTTTTGTCTGCCACTGTTTTGTCTGCTTTATTAGCTGGTTGGTGGTGGAAAGAATATGGAATTTTGCGTGATAAGAAATTTTTATTATGGCAAATTGTGTTAGGTATAATATTTTTAGAAACAGCTTGGGCGATTTCGCTTTGGCCGTTAGGGTTTTTTATTAACGGGTTATTATTATCTTGGTTTTGGTATGTGTTATGGTTGTTAGGTCGATTTCAGCTATCTAAACTAGGTGTAAATTGGAAAAAACAAACCCCATTCCTTATTATTAACTTTGTTTTATTAATTTTGTTTTTACTGCTAATAGCCAGATGGAAATAGGGTTGAATTTTTAATTTTGTAATTTTTAATTTTTAAATAATGACAAAATGTCTCGATTTTTAAAAATTAAAAATTAAAAATTAAAAATTTCTATGCCCATTCCACCTCATTTACCACCACCAGTTTGCAATGTCGAACATTATCACAAATGGCAACGCGTAAAGCTTTTGACAGCCGCAGCTTTTTTTGGTGTTGTAGCCGGGCTGTCGGGTGCAGCCATGATGATTGGCTGGATTTGGCCTGGTTTTGGCGGGGGGAATAACTGGATAACATCTCAAAGTGTAATTAAAGATCGCAATCAATTATCCGATAGTTTGCGTCATGAAATTGAAGAAAAAATTACTACTGTTTATTCTCAAGAAAATACTGCCGGAGCAGTTGGATTTTTGGCGACAAAAAATCGTATTGGCCAGGCGGTTTTTATTACTTCCGACGGCTGGATGGTGATGCAAAAACCCAGCCAGCTAAATTATAAAACTTGGCGGTTATTGCTTTCTGATGGCTCGGTTTACGGTGTTTCTAAAGTGGTTGCAGATAATCGTTCAGAAATTTTACTTTTAAAAGTTGGTGCTTTACCCAATGGTAAATCTTTGGTAAATGCTCAATTTAAAGTAACTTCGTTTGCTCCTAAAGTTAAAGTAAATGATGATAACTTTATTTTTTCTAATAATCGCTGGCAATGGGCGTATATTCAAGAAGCAGTGGCTAAAAATTTGGTTTTACCTCATTTAGACACAGCACCTACTGATACTTTTCTAACGTCAGGTAATTTTGCATCCGGGTCATTAAGTTTTAACAATGACGGTCAGTTACAGGGTATTGTTCGCTCCGACGGGTTGCTCTTGCCATCTTTTTATATTGATTTGTTATCCAATCGATTTTTAGCGGCCCAAGAACAATTTAGTTATTCTTCTTTAGGTGTGGAAGGTTGGTTTTCTACCGAGCAACCATTGTTAATTAAAAATCAGGCGGTGGTTGGATTTTATGTTAACAAAATATTAACAACAGGCAATTTGTTACATGTAGGTGATATTGTTAGTAAAATTAACGGACAAATTGCAGATCAGGCAAATTTGTGGTATACTATTTATAACACTCCAATAGGAGATACGGTTAAGTTGCAGATTTTGCGCGGTGGAAAAGAAATGGTTGTTGATGTAAAGGTAGTGGAAGTTAAAGGTTAGAAAAGTAGAGGTATTAAAAATTAATAATTTCCCGCCGAAGGACGGATCCCACCTTGTGTGGGGTAAATTAAAAATCAAATTTATGTTGCATCTTCTTCGCAAGCACCTCAAAATCATTATTGTCTGGGGCGTTATTTTTGCTATGCTTTCGCTCGTGGTAAGTTTGTTGTTTCCCAGCCAATATAGTGCTAGCTCACAAGTATTAATTATTACTCGTGATAAAACCGGGGTTGATCCATACACCCAAATCAAATCTTCCGAACGCATTGGCGAAAATTTGGCTCAAGTAATGAAAACAACCGATTTTTACAATAAAGTAATGGAAAATACCAATGTGGTTTTTGATAAAACTCGTTGGCAAAATTTATCTGATCGCGATCAACGTAAGAATTGGAAAAAAGATGTACAAGGCAGCATGGTGTATGGTACAGGTTTGTTAAATATTACAGTATATAGCGGCAATCAAGATGATGCCCGTGCTTTTTCGGATGCAGTTACCCAAACCGTTACCACTCGGGGGTGGGAATATATAGGTGGAGATGTAACTGTTAAACCAGTAAACAATGCCTTGGTGTCACGCTTGCCAGATCGTCCAAATTATTTAGCCAATACCATTATTGGTTTTGTGCTTGGTGTTTTGTTGGCTAGTTGGTGGACAGCGCGCTATAAAAGAGGAATGTTTGGTGTATAAAAATTAATTATTTTAAAATTCTATGTTTAATTTTTTTAAAAAAACACAAACAGCTATGCCGGTAAATCAGTCTGCTAATCAGCCTACCGACGAAGAGTTAAAACAAATTTTAACTGACGCCGAAAACGATGGCAGACGTTTGGGTGTTTTGATTGCTTCGCTTGATGTTGCCGACGAAGTAAAACAGGCGATTTTGGATATATTACCTCAATTTACCCCCGAACAATTGCAAAGATTTTTGGCAATTTTGGAAGTGCAATATGCTAATCAAAAAACTGGAAAAATTGATGAAGAATTTGCTAAAGAATTGGAAACAATAAAAACCACCCATGATGCTGCCATTGCCACCGCCACCGCCACTGCTCAAAAAGAATTGGAAAAATTGGAAAAAGAAATTAACAAAATGTCCGACTAAGACGGATCCGCCTTGGGCGGAGATAAATAGTTTTTTACTTGTCATCCCGAACGTATGTGATGGATCTCTGTCAAATCAATAATATCACTCAAATATATGGGAGGAAATAACCCACAAAATTTAACTGCCGATGAAGCCAAAGCTAACCGCTTGAATTTGTTGTTAGACGAAATTGAAAAAGAAATTGCCGATTTAACCCGCGATACACAAACGCTAAACGCCGAAGTGCTGGCCGAAATTGATAAAAAGAAAAAAGAAAAAATAATTAATTTTATCAATAAATTACCTAATCAAATTTAATATGGCTAAAATCACCGGTGAAGGAGTGCGACCAGAAAATATAGACTATGGCATACAAAATGCCGAGCATGCTCAAAATTTTCTTGAAAATGTACAAAAAAGATTTGAGAGAGTAAGAGGTTTGGCAGGGGGTTTGTATAAGAATGTGCGCGATCTTGAAAAACTAGTTTTTCAATTTGAGCGTTCATTAAAAAAAGACGAAAACTATGCTAGTGGCACAGAATTTCACCAAGATTTAAAACGAATAAAAGATAGTTTTAAAGCTGTATTATCTCGTTTAGAAGAAGTAGAGAGTAAAGTAGTCAAAACTTTGCCAGCGGTTGTGGACAAAGAAAAAGAAAAAATTGCAGACGAAGTTGCTACTGATGAATGGCTGGATCTTACGGGTAAAGTTAAAGCGGTTGTGGCAGGGAGCGAAAAAACTGTTGGGCCCCACGAAACTGCAATAATTCCTGCAGTAAAGGATACAACATCTAGTGCAGATGTTGGGCCAACCGATACACAACAAATAGATTTAGAAGTATTAAAAAAAGCAGAATTTGAGAGGGGTGTAGAAGTGGCTACAGAATTGGCTGATTTAGAAGCGTTGTATAAGTATTATCGTTTAAAAGAGAGATCAAAAAACGTTAGTTCAAAAAGATTGGGGGGAATTAAAAAACAATTAAAAAGTTTGGAAGCTATTTTTTCCGAAAAATTAAAAAGCAAAACTGACAAACAAAAAAATTTAAAAAGTGCTAAAGAAAAATTATTAAGTATTAATGGGGAAGTTATTAAATCGGAAAAAGAAAAGGGCTTACCAGTTTTTGAGCCAACAGTAATGGTCAAACCCGTGGCAGAAGAAGAATCAAAATTAAAACCAGCAGAATTTAAGAATGATAAAATTGTTTTACCAGATGGTAAAGTTTTTGATTTAAAAAGAACGGGTTTTAGAGTAGGTGCCGATACAACTACTAGTACCGCCGGAAGATATGGTATTACCAAAGTTGGCGCAAATCAGCTGGGTGTGGCCGATTTTTCGTTAAAAGTATATCGAGATGCAAAAACAGACCAATATGGCGTGGAACTTTCTTATAAAGTGCCAGGAGAGAAAAAATGGGAAGATGTTAGTGATATAAAAGGTATTAATCCAAAAGAATTGAAGGCGCAATTAGAATCTAGTATGGCTGGTATTGAGAGTTTGAGCGAGCAATTGGCTAGCGCGGCAGAAGAAGCGGTGTTGCCAGAGGCAGAGATTGTAGAAGAAGAGCTTGTAACTGGGCCTGAAGCTTTGCCGGTTGATGCGCAAATAGCGGCAGAGGCAGCAGGTGCCAAAGAATTAGCAGATACGACTAGGGATGAGCGAGCAGAAAAAGTACAACCAGCAGCAGAAATAGAAAATATAAAAAATATCGCCGATGTTGATTTTGATGCTGAAGAAGATAGGATACATTTTAAAGGTGGTGCAGACTGGGTGGATCTGCGAGTTGGTGGTTTTGGGGTAAAAACAGATAGCGCTGATTATGATAACGCTAAATACATTTCGTCTGTTTATTCTATTGGTGATTCTGGTCGTTCGAATTATAGGATAACAATCTACCAAGTAACTCTTGGTGGTGGTAAATTAGAATACAAATTTGAAGGAACGGATTATGATAGAGAGCCCGGCTCAGGATTTGAAACAAAATCCGAATTAGTTTGGACAGCAGACAAAGGTGGTGCCCAAGAATTTGTTAAAGCTTTTAAAAACGAATTTCAAAAATTAAAAGATATAGTGGTTGCCAAGAAAGAAGCTATGGAGAAAGAAGAAGCTGGAAAGAAAAATGTAGCGGATGAGATTTTTGCGCCTGATGCAGAAGAAATAAAAGCACTTACAAAAGAAGAAGCCAAAGAAAAACGTAAACAAGTAGAAAAATTTATCAAATCAATTGGTGCAAAAAAACGTATATTGGTTTTTAGTAATGGTTTTGAAAGTGGGGAAAAATTAGGTTTGGAAAATTTCAAATTGCAAATTGCAAAATTATGGGAGATTTTGAAACAAAGCGATTTTAAAGGAGGGGTATATTTGAGAGCTGGGTATGGTGAACATGGAATTAATAGTGGTAATATAGCCTTAAATTTAGAATCGGCTGATTGGGAAAGTAAAATTCAGGAATTGATTAAGATATGGTATACAAGAGAAAAAATTAGCAAAGAAGCCAGTGGTTTTTTTAGTGATTTAGTTATACACAATGACGAAGATAGTTTTACACCAGAAAAGGAACAAGAAACTTTAGATAGGATTAAGGTGTTAAAGAAAATGAAACTACACAAAGCAGTGTCTAAAGATAATAAGTTTGGTAAAATATTTTTAACAGGTGGCCCGAGTACCTCTAGATATGACGACAGACAAAAACCGCATAGTTTATACTTAAACATAGAAGGTGATTGGTTGGGCGATTTGGCAAAATTAACCAATTTACCAATAGAACAAATACGCGCAATGGCCGAAAAAGCGGGATTGAAGGCTGAAGAAACAGCGCCAAATGCAGCAGGTGGTGATGGTAAAAAAGAAGGGGAACCAGTAACCGCTGGATTTACCAAAGAAAAATTCGTGGCACCAGATGGTGCGGTGGTGAATATGGAGATTGCTGGGGTGAATTGTAAATTTTCAGCATTTGATGAAGATACTTTGGTATATGAGTATTTTATTGGAGATGATAGAGTGTCTGTTGCTGTTGATTTTAACAAGACTAATAAAACGTATGGTTTGAGTATTAGTAATAAAAATGGATATTTTGATGATGAAACTGTTTTTACCGCGTACTCAAATGAAGAACTTGCTATTAGGTTAGGGTATCTTGTAAAAAGCACAAAAGAATATTTTGTTAAAAAAGGTTTACTTTCAGAATCTGATCAAGAAAATATTGAACCTTTAGATAACGTTGATCAAACAGCTGCAAATACCGTAGACACACAAGACAAAAAGAAAACTAGTTGGGGGGAAAGATGGGAACAGGTAAAAGGCATAAAAGAAGCGGTTTGGCAAAAAGAAATTGGTTTAGCTTTGGGTGGTGTGGCATATAAAACTGCATCTACTGTTTTTGGTGTTAAATTTTTAACAGATTTGGGTGGGTTAGCCCATTATGGTTGGGATACTTTGTATAAGAAAAAATCTGAAGATGTTTTGGCAAAAGGAAATTATGGCGATATTGCTGCTAACTTGCAGGGTGGAAAGGAAATTAAAAATATTTTAAAACAGACCGAAGAATTGATTGGTAAAATGGCAGAATTGGCAAAAGTAGCAAAGACTGGTCGTAGCCTTATTGATGCAGTGTCACTTGCTAATCCAGAATTGTCTGGAACAGATGTTAAAAAAGCCGAAATAGATGGCGCAAAAGCAGAATTAGTAAATAAGATTAATAATGCTAAAAATATTAATCCAGAAGGCAAAAAAAGATTGTTAGGTCGTGTGGAAGAAATTGTTACAAAATATGAAGCAGAAATTAAAACGGCCGAAGATGAAGCGGCTAAAAAGATGCAACAAGAAATTGCCGCGTATTTAACTAAAAAGATTTCGGCTATTAGTATTGCTCGTGATGCTTTGGTAACTGCTACCACGTTTTCGGGTATGCTGGCTACTAGGGCTGTTATTTATGCTGGCGGTGCAATGATTGAACGCGCTAGAAAAGCATTAAATGAAGTTAAACAAAATAAAGCAGAAGGAGCAGAATATAGCAGATTAGATAAATTAAATGCTATTTTAAAAGATGTAACAGTTAACGCTACTATCGAAACTGCGCGCGGTTTGGCTTTGCAAGGTGCGAAAAAAGATGCAGACATTACCAAAACTAAAAGAGTAATAGATTTTGTTCAATCGGTGGGTGTGGTAATGCGTGGTTTTGGTATTTATGGAACAGCTGCAAGCGAAGGATCGGGAATGGGAGAACAGCTTGATAAGTTTTTGGAAAATTTAAAAGAGAATGGATTGCTTAAAACCATGGGTGAAAATTTTTCAAATAATGTTGATAGGGTATTAAGCATGCCTGGAAATTTGTGGAGCAAGGTGTTTGGCAAGGGCGAGGTGCCGCCAGCTGATTTGGCAACTAGTAAAGGTAGAGTTGGATATATTAAGTCGGCTATGGATCGTATGGCACAAGAGAAAAATAACACTAGCGATCCTGAAAAATTGAAAGAAATTGATAGAGAAATTGCATTAGGAAAAGAGTTGATTGCTAAAGAACGAAGTGGTTTAGACGTTAGAAAATTGGGTTATTTTGCAAATGAAAAAGCAGATCCCGAAGCTCCTCAAGGTAGTGGTAATCTGGTAGAAAAAACAGACGGTAGCACAACATCAAATCCTGACGTTGTTCGGGGTGGTTCTGCAGTGGAACAAACTGGTGATGCGCCTGCAGATGGAGCTGGAGTTAATCCAGAAACATTAAGAGAGGTAGTTGGTGATTCTTCTGTTCAAGCAGAAGCTGATGCCCTTAAAGCTCAAGGAATTAATGTGTCGGACACTACAATTAAAGAAGTTTTAGAAAGATCAATACAAATTGGAGAAGAAGAAGGTGTGGTTGAGAGTGATGTTGTAAAAGATCCAGAAGCGTTTCAGAAAATAGTAAAATCGCAATTTTTGGTTAGACCGGAAATTGTTCAAGAAGTGAATTTAAATTATGTAAATTCGTTTTTAGAAAAACATCCTGGTGCAAATGCGGAAGTGACAATGTTAGCAGAAAAATACGGTTTGCCAAAAGATTCGGGAACAGTTCAAAAAATTTATGATTCCGCCAAAGTTTTTGCTGGTAAAGATGTGCAAACTGGTAAAGTAATAGATACTATTATCGAAGCTGATGCCAGGCGTAAACTTACAATTTTGGAAGCAATTCTTAATTCTGGTGCTAATGGCAAAGCCAATGCTTTAAGTTATCTAACCGATAAAGCTGGTTTAAATTTACACGGAGTGGCATTAGAAACTGTTGGTGGAAGCAAAGGTTTGGCCGAGTTGGTAAATAATTATAAATCTTCCGACCCAGAAATGGTTCAGAAATTATATTTGGCACTAGAACAACAATCTGGCACAACCTTGGCAAATTCTGGTATTGATTTTGCTCATCAAGATCTTTATGCTAAAGGCGAGAATGCCCATTTCCTTGGTTTGGATGAAAAAGGTAAGCCGATAATGGAAGAAGGCGAGGCGTATAAGGTGGCGAAAGAAATTAAATCACCAGATGTTTTGGGTGGACGAGTTCCAGTACCAAAAGGAGAAGAAATTGTAATTGAGAAAGGTGTGTTATTACCGCTTGATACAACACCAACTGGCTCGGCTGCTGTTGTACCAGATACATTTGGTGGACACGGCGAAAAAGAATTTAATGCTTACTCCGCTTGGGCAGAAACTGATCCGGGTGCACATATTTTGTTAGATCAAAAAGGTTGGTCAGAAGAAGAAACTGGTGAATTTTTACAAACTTTTGCCAAAGCTCATCCTGATGCGGATTTGTCTAGGATTGGAAGTGACCCAGACTTAAGCAATCAATTCCTTGGTTCGTTAGCAATATATGAACCAAAAGGTAGTGATGTCAGTGCAGCTGTTGACCGAGAAATTGCTAGAGTTGCTCAATCAGGTGATGGGACCAGGATTGCTGGTACAGAAAATGATGATTGGGTTAACAAAGCTGTAGACAAAGAAGTTGCTAGAGTTGTTGCGAGCGAAAAACCTGTTGAACCAAAACCAACTGCTGTGCCGGTAGAAGCAACTCCAGAAGTGGTTGGTCCAACACCCAAAGCGCCAATTGTTGTTGGTGAATTAATAAAAGGAAAAGTTGAGGTTAAATTTTTGGATGATACAACGGTTCGGGATGTTAATATAAAGAATGCGTATGAACCGAAAATTGACCCTAATGATGCCACTAAGTTGAAGTTAAAAATAGGCAATTCATTAGTATCTGGCAAGCTAACGCATGTTGAAATATCAGGAATAACTAAGCCAGCTTTTGAATATACTAATGATGATGGCAGTACTACGAAGCTTGGTTTTGACAAATATGGTGGACTTAAAGCAATAGAAGATTAGAAATAATAAGAAATTAAAACCGCTTTATTTGAAAAAATAGGGCGGTTTTTTTTATTGTATTTTTTGGCTAAAATTAGTAGAAATAAGGCCAAGTCAAGAGGGGATGTGGATAAAATTGGCATACCCCCCTTGACAGAAGTGTGAATTTGTGATATACTGATCAGTTACAATCAAAAACTAGAAATGCGCTTTGGTGTGTCTGAGAGAGGCAACATCAAAGTAAATATCAGGAATTTGCTTTAAGGACTATAGAAACCTCTCTCAAAACGAGCGGTTTTTGTTTGTAAGTATATATGAGTTCTTTACAATTCCCGTACTTGAACGCGGAAGACAGTGTGAAATGTTGTAGTGTTACAATGTTATATTGTCTCCCGCGTTTGAGGAAACAGTTCTATTCCGCCACACAGCAGAGACTGTGATTGGCATGGAGGATTCAATGGGTACGATCGGTTTTATCGTTTGCCTGGTGATCTTGGGGCTCTTTTTCTTGGTCATGACCATCTCCCTCCTGCGGCGCCTGCTCCAGTGGCTCAGACCAACAGTGTTCAGGTGCCTGGTGGGCACGTGATCGTTCCGGTCGCGCCGCCGGCGGGGTGCGTGATCCAGACATACGAGGAGAGTCGGTACCAAAAGGTATCGACACTTC
>LBTN01000002.1 GCA_000992085.1 Candidatus Magasanikbacteria bacterium GW2011_GWA2_37_8
CAGGTGGAACCATATACGATTACAACGATTCAAAAGTTGAATATTTAAATAAATTTTTCAAAAAGAGACGTGCGTATTATCGAAAAAATTTCGGGATGGCATGATAATAATAAAAACAAAAACAGCGACTAAGTAAGTCGTTGTTTTCATTTACAATTTTTTAGGCAAGTGGGTCGCCCTACTTCTCACAATTTTAGCCAATGTTAGCCAAGAATGTGGGTCTGGACGATAAAAAAGTGGCCTGGCGGAGAGGCAGGGATTCGAACCCTGGATACGGTTTTAATGCCGTATAACACATTAGCAGTGTGCCGCTTTCGACCACTCAGCCACCTCTCCATAACGTAATAATTATAACAGAATAATCTAATTAGTCAACCCTAAACTATTATTTAATCCTTTGCCAAGGTTACTCCCCACACCACTTGCGTGCCAGATTGTTTTAAAATTTCGGCACACGATTGCATGGTGGTACCAGTAGTAAAAACATCATCTACCAAAATTACTTTGGCTGGTGCCGGTGTACTTCCCTGCCAAACAAATGCACCGGCCAAATTTTTTCGTCGGTCTTCTCCGCTTAGTTTTACCTGTTGAATAGTATTTCGATTTCTTTTTAAACTAGATTTGTCATATTTATGTTGAATACCTTGCATGGTAAAAAAATCCAACAAAATTTCTGAGAGGACTTCTGCTTGATTAAAACCCCGCTCTCGCTGCCGGCGCGGATAAAGTGGCACTGGAATTATTGTCCATTCTCCCCGCTTTAATTCCGTCGGTAATACTTTATCACCATATTTTGTCACTAATTTATCCCATACAATTTTAATATCACCAGCAAAATTGTATTTAAATTGTTTTATCAATTTTGCACCGGCTACACATTTATCGTAATTAAAAAAAGCTGTTAAACCATCAACGGCCTTAACAGCTAAAAAAGTAGTGACACCGGTTAATTTTTCTTTTGTTAAGCATTTGTCGCACCACCACTCACCTTCATTACCACAACTAATACAATAAACCGGAAATAAAATATCTTTAATTAAACTAATAAACTTTGAAAGCATAAATACGAAAGGGATCCCTCGGCTACGCTCGGGATGACAGATAGATTCCTGCCTTCGCGGGGATGACAGTGTAAATTGTAAAATATTTACTTCACAATCGCAAATTTTTCTACCAACCAATTATCACCGGTTTTTACTAAAAACACTTGAACGGTTTGATAGGTGCTACTAGTAATACTATTTTTTTCTTCTACGCTATTTGTTTTTAAAACTACCATAGCTTTATCGGCCGACCAATCGCCTAAATCCATGCTAATCACATTGGTAGTTACACCAACAAAACTTCCGGCTGTTGGGGCGGTTTTCATACGGGCACTAATTTTTATCCACATTTCTGGAGTTACCAGCTCTTGTACATCAGTGATATTTTGATAATCATTATCGGTCGAATAAGTGCTATAGCGTTCTAAAAAAATTCTGGCTAACTGTTTTACAGCATTTTGTTCGGCTTCAAGCGGTGTTGCTGGCTTGATTACAGCACCACTAGGCGGAGTTACAGTTACCCCATTTTGAGCCAAAGTAACACCATTATTAATACTAATTGTGTTAACTTGCTCGTTACCACCAGGAACAACCGTTGGTGTTGGATTTTTTCGCGCAATTATTAACAACAAACTAATACCCAGGATAAACAAAACTACTAAACTAATAATAATAAACAACCGAGCGCGTAATGATAACATAAAACAAAATACTAATTAATAATTATTTACCAGTTTGTTGTTCAAAATCTCTCTTGGCCTTTTCGATCTCTAACAATTGTTGTGGATTAGTGGTTACTAATTGATCTTCGGTATAAGAAGCCACCACTTTGATAGCTGCATGTTTTAAACCAGCAAAAAATATACCTTCACCCGGACCAGATTCCAATAATAAATATTTTTCGCTATCCGTTAACATAAATACCTTTTGCACCGTATCAACAGCGGCTGGCGATTGACGCAAGAGCATCTGTAAAGCCGAGTTGGTAACAATTGCTTGGCCATATTGCGAACGTAAAAAGTCGTTTACATCTTGAGTAATAGTGGTAACACCCAAAAAATATTTACGACAACGTTTAACCAAAGCAAAGATAAAACGTGCCGAATCTTCATGCTGCATTAACCACCATGCTTCGTCGATAACCAAAATACGTTTCTTACGTTCCGAACGAACCACATTCCAAATGTAGTTAACAATCGAATAAATTGCTAATGGACGAAGTTCGTCTTCCAAATCACGCACCGAAAACACCACTAACTGATTTTTCATATCTACATTAGTGGGCGAATTAAATAACCCGCTAAAAGTACCTTCGGTAAACTTTTGTAATTTTAATACCAAATCCCCCGCCCCTTCCATACCTTCTAACACTTCTTGCAAATCTTGCATGATAGGCGAAGAAACTGTGGCCAAATCAGCTTCTGGAGTAATATCTTTTTTGGCGTAAGTTTCGATTAAGGCGCGATCAACAATTGAATCTTGTTCGGTAGTTAAACCGCCAAGCATAATACGCAACAAGCCTTTGGTAGTAATTACCGCACCCCGGATAACATCTTCGGTAGAAATTTCCTGACCAATTGGCCGTGGTAAATCAAACGGATTAACTTTACTTTCTGAGGACAAAGAAATATTAATATAAGTACCACCCACAGCATCGCACAAATGCTTGTATTCCATTTCTGGATCGATAACAATTATATCCACCCCCATCATTAAGGTACGTAAAATTTCTAGTTTAATTGAATAACTTTTACCAGCACCAGCAGTGGCAAACACCACCATGTTTGCATTCATGAGAGAAAACCGATCAAACAAAATTAAACTGTTATTATGACGATTAATACCATACAAAATACCATCATCCGAAGTTAACTCGGCTGAAATAAACGGAAAAGACGCAGCAATTGGCGATGAATTCATGTTAAACGAAATCATTAATTCATCGTTACAAAGTGGTAAAGTAGAATTAAAACCTTGTTCGGCCTGATACAAAACTTTACGACTATTTATAAGTTTGGAGCCAAAAATGCTTTCCACATCTTCTGTAACTTGGTCTAACTGTTCTTTATTTTTTGAATAAATCGTAACATAAAAAGCAAACTGGAAAAAGTGTTCCGTACCCTGAGTTAAATCATCGCGCAAACCTTCAATATCACGGAGCGCTGTTTCGCGAAGCGGATCGCGAGGGGCACCTTTATCACGATCGGCCGATAATTGTGCCTCCAAAGCACCCACTTTATTTTTTAGTTGTTTTAAAATAATGGCCGATTTTACTGGATAAAAAAACATACTAATGTCCATATTGATGGACAAATTAATAATTGGCGAACTCCAACCCACTGTAATATAACGCGGATAACTGGTAATAAAAATAGTACGACAAAATACTGTGCCCAATTGCAAAAAGCTAGATTCGACATTAAACGCCGCTGGAGCAACTAAATCACGAATCGAAACTACACCTTCGCGATAGACACGCTCTTCTTCTAGGGTAGTTAACTCGACATTAGCACCTTGTGCCAAAGCAGCCGCCTCACGCCCAGCCGCTCCCGTAGGTTTAAATGGTTTTTGACTAGATAGTGGTTTAAAAGCCATAGGTTAGAGTTTTTAAGTTATAAAGTTATAAAGTTCATAAAGATTGGATTAAAGTTTGTATATTATTACTTTACAAACTTTATAACTTTATAAACTTGCTTCTATTTTTCTACCTGAATCGCTTCAAGCGGCGGCAAATGTTCGGTTAAAGCAATATCGGGATTATAGGTAGAATAAAATAATTCGATTAATGATTGAGTATCAAGTTGTACCACTTCTAAGCCCATACTAGACAAACCAGCCTGCACCTGACGTACACGCGCATCCAAATCTTGTTTGCGTTTTAAAAAACGCTCTTCTTTTAATTTTACAGTTACTGCTGGGTTAACCACTTCGGTTAAACGTGCCCAAAAACTTTTCTTTTTGTTGGACAATGGATCAAACGGCACAATAACATAAAATTGTTTGCTCATAATGTGCCCCAAATCTACTAATTCGGAAACAAACGAACGATAATCCGCAATTTGTACACGCAATAATTCGTTACTTTGTTCACGCTCGCGTTGTAATAATTTATCTAGATAAGGTTTAATGTACAACTCACGTGATTGAACAATTATTTGTAAAGGATGATCAAGACCATTTAAAAAAGAAACGTACGAAGACACAATAGCGGTTTGTTCGTCTTCATTTTTTAATGCAAAATTAATACTTGAAACCATAAGTACTGCACGCAAAGTGCCATCTTTTAATACCACTGTATCGTGTTGAATTTCGGCAATCTGCAAATGGTGTTGGGTAGATGGTATAGCTTGTTTTTTTCTTTTGGCTGATTTGTTTTGCATAGATTAAAAATTATCACTCTGGTTTATAATACCCGCCTGTATTTACAGTTAAAGACAAATCTCTTATTCTGTTATAAGATAAGCGAGGAATCTCTTTGGCTACTTCTACTACCACTACCTTACTAGAAGCCCGGAAATCTTCTAATTCTTTTTTAGTAAAAAATTTTTGCCATATCCGACGACTGGGCCGACGTAATGTTTGTATAATATTTAAAATAAAATAATGAAAAGGTTGCCCATTAATCTTAACAAACGCCAAGATTAAAGCAAAACTACCCAAAACTGCCAGTAGAAAAATAAATAAAGTAGTATCGGCCAATTTCCAAGCAATACCCACAATTAAACCAGCCACTAATAAAATAAGAAACTGGCGAGTCGTTACCGGCCCAAAAATTTTATCTTCTACATCAATAAATTGTGGTACAACAAATTGCTCCATAGTGATGTTAGTTTTTAAAGTTATAAGGTCAAAAATTCACAATCCACTACTTTATAAACTTTATAACTTTCAAACTTTACAAACCCAGCTCTTTTTCCATTTCAATAATCGCTTTAATTTCTTCCATCTTAATCCCCTGCCCGCTGGCAACTAAATTGGCTAAGGGGATTTTTTTATTTACAGCAGTACCTACGGCGTTTAGATAATCTTGATATAATGGACAACTTTTCCACGCGGCCACACCATCAAAATACAAACCAATAAATTCTTCTTTTAAATTAAGAAATTTTTGTTTTAAACGATTAGCCGATTCGGTTGGTTTGTCGGATAAACGACGAAAATCGGTTAAGGTAAAACGACTAATTTCTTCTACCGGGCTAACTGTTATTGATTTTCCAATAATGTCCTGCATCGGTGGGTTTTTTATTACCGGACGTGGTGAAATTTTAAATTGGGGCGCAGGCGACGGCTTAAGCTCAACAGGTTTGGCACTTGACTGGGCAGGCGGTAATACGGTTTTTTTAGGCGCGTGTATAAAAGCGTTAAATGGAGTACTAATGGCTGGAATTTCGTTTGGCTCAACCATAGGTAACATTTTTTCACTGTCATTTCGAACGAGGCTCGCGCCAACGAGAGATCTTTTTGCAAATAGGCTCTCTAATTCTCCCTGATTATTATTTTGAGACAACATTGTTAATTTACAAGCATTAACTAATTCTTCGGCTTGTATTTCGGTTAACCCTAATCCCCCTTCTTTAATAGATCGTAAAGAAATATCACGAAATTCATCTTCGCTACGAATATCTTTTAAACGTAACTGGATCGCACTGCGCAGCCGATTTTGCCAATTGGCTGGCACAACAAAAGATAATTTTTTTATTACCGTGTCTGCCTGATCCAATCTTTTATCACTTAATTTTTGTAACGAGGTCGGCAAGGGCTCATCTTCTTCAAGTAAAGATTTTTCGTTTTCTAATTTTGTTGTAGCAACTGGTTGATTAACTACCGGCGCAGGCATTACTACTGGTGCTGACATAGAAACCGAGGTCGGTGCGGCGACTGGTGCAACTGATACTGGCTCATTCGTTGGTACAGCCACGCTTTTCTTATTTTTTAATTCATCTAAAGATACCCGCACAAACGTACCGTCGGCTTTTTTTACTAAAACTGTAGGTTGTGTACTACCATTTACCATATTTTATAATTACCTATTTTGTCATCCTGAGCGAAGCCGAGGCCGAAGGTACTCCGAGGAGTAGATCCCTCCACTACGGTCGGGATGACAATTAATTTTATTCTTTCCATTTAAATTTGCCGTCAGCTTCATCAAAATAATATAATTCAGCAATAGCTGGGTCGTTGTGATCTTCGGATAGTTGATTAAGTGTTTTTAATACACCAGATAAATCCTCATATTCACCGTTAATATCTTTAATAAAATTTTTATTAACAATATTTTTTACCTGATCAGTAGTAAATTTTTCTGGTTTTCTATTAATAACACTGCTATTGTAAAATGCCAAATCTTCTTCAGTAACCACGAATTGATTACCTAATAAACCAGAGTATAAATACAACGCCTCACGAACAATCATCCTTTCTGGCTCACTGCAATTTTTCCATTCTTCTTTTTGATTAATAAAATTTAACAAATTAATACCATCAAAAATACCGCGGTTAAAAGCCCTAAATCGATCAACCCAATAAGATAATTTCACTTCATTGCCAGACAGATCTTTGCCAACTGGCCATTTATTATCATAAACCATAGTGGCAAAAATGGCTAGTTTTTGACGACGGTCGACAATTAATAAATCTTTATCAATTGCCTGAGTAATTGGCACACCTAAATCTATTCCTAGTGTTATGGCTAATTGTAGATAAAATGAATTCAGCACAAACACCTGCCACTCATCGTACAAATCAGCGTAATATCTGGTAAATAACAACAAACAAACTCGAGAATAATATGCGGCCAATTCATCTTCTAATTCGGAAAAGAGAAAATCGTCGCTAGTATAAGTTTCAAACTTTTTTAATAATTCCAAAACTGGTTGCGTATAATAACCGACATGCCACAAACTAAGAGAATATAAAAATTGAGCACCAAAATCTTCGCTGACTAAAAGTTCGGAACTTATTTCTAGTTTCAGTACTTGGTCGGCACTGTACCAAGCAAAACTGTCTTCAACTTCGCCACGTAAATATTTAACCAACCTTTCATAATTTCCAATCATCTCTTCCCAATCATCTCCATCTATAGGTGATAACACACCGAGTAGATACACCTCCCTCGAATCCAACTTTAAATTTTGCCAACGCAACAAAACTGACACCATCTCTGGGTCTTGTTTTGCCAAATCCTGCAAAATTTTCCCTACGTCTTTTTTGAAGTAGGCCTCCATAGGTTTAAGGTTTAATTTTTTTACGATCTTCTGGTGTTATTTCACCTAAAATTCTAATAAATGCAGTAATTATAATATCTTTATTTTCTCTATCAATATCATCTAGGCTAAACAAATTTTCTAAATCTTCAGAAACTTCATCATATTTTTCGTTTAATAATATACTTACTATACAATCAAAATCTTTAGAAAGATCCAAGTCTTTTAATTCTGGAGGTATCTGAGGATCTTGTTTGTTTAATCCAGCTGGCCATTTTCTAAACTCAGCACTTGAGCCTTTATTAATATATTTATTAATAAACTCTCTAGCTTCAGCACCAAGTAAAGAACTCAATATTTTATGTATATTAGGACCGTAAACTTCTGGCTGTTTGTCTCCAATAGTAAATTCATCTCCTGGTTTTGCGCTATCAAGCGATTCTTGAGCTTTGCTTACTAAATTTTTTGCACCCGCTTGATCGATATGCCCAGCCGAAACTCGACGTGAAACATATTTCATTAATTCATTAAAACCACGGAAGCACATTTTTTCAATCGGTCCACCATCTTTATCCATATTGCGTCCTGTTATCCATATTTCAAAATCTTGAAAAACTTCTCGATTATTTAACAAAGATTGCCCACCCTTACTACCGCCGACACCGTAAGTGGTAGCCACAGCTGTCAACCAATCATTTGGGTTGTTTATAATACAAGGAATTAAAATATCAGTTACCATTACATCAGCCGCTTCTTTGCTAGTTAACCCACGACCACGAATACGTTTTACGCTTTCATCATAACGAGCCTTGATACCAGCTATTGCGTTACCTTCTAAATTTTTACCACCAATATAAACTTTCTTTTTTTCTTTTTTAGTGGTTGCGTCGATTTCTGTTTCAACATAATTACCGGCCACCTCGGTTAAAGTAATACCCACCATAGCTTTGGCCATACGTTGAGTTTTTTGCACATTACGAATATCGCCACCACGACGACGTTGGGTTAAATCATGCAAACTAAAACGTACAAAAGTACCGTTGGCTTCTTCATCGCATTCAGCAATTTCTTGTGGCTGACCATTCATACCATTTTTTTCTTGCTTTAACAAATCGCTCATGGTAATTTTTTCTGCCAACCGTCCACTTAACGGTATATAAGCTACTTCATCTGGGCCACTACCATAAGCCATCTGCAAAGAATGCCCTGCCATTTCACGATGACCATCAGAACTACCACGCCATTCGGCCATAAGTTGTAAACCAATTTGTACATCCTCATCTTTTATTCTATCAAAATATGCATCAATATCAATTGTTTTATAATCATCTCGCGGATTTTGAGTATTATCTAACAAGTCCACTACAAAATCTTTTTCTATTTCGTGCCCCCCATCATCCACGGATGTCTGTTTAATAACTCGAGAAAGACCACCTTTTTTAACAAAATAGTTATAAACTAATTCATCAAGATCAAATTTATCTGTTACCAATTCTCGATTCATTTTTATTACATCTACCAAATGAGCAAAATCTGCCAAACTTACTTTTTTCTCTTCTTCTTCTCCAGTATTAGGGTTTTTTACTTTTACATCAAAAACTTTCTCATCTCCTCGGCCATCCTTTAACATTGGATAAATTTTCTTTGGCACATCCGAAAAACCAATACCGCCAAATATTTTTAATTGGTCACTACAAACATTCATACCGTCCAAAATTTTACCAATTCGCCAATGAGTCACAGCGTTTGGAACATCACAATTAAACATAGCAAAAACCTCCAAATAATTCATTCGGCTATAATCCATAGTTTTGTTATCCCAATCTTGTTTTAAACGTTCTCGCAAATTAGGTTCAAAAAACTCATCTCCATAATCTATATATTGTAAAGACAAGTCTAACGCTCTACGAGTTACACCGCTTTCGGCTCTTGATTGTTCTGCTTCTCTATTTCTTCCTCCTTGTTCTTGGGTAGAAGTCATATATATTAAATTACTAAAATATTATCTAACGTAAATCTTTTAAAGATTGTTTTAAACCGGGATTATTTGCTAACTGTGCAAGTATATGTTCAACTTCTGATTTACTTAAACCGGTATTTAAATTACTATCAAAATACGATTTAAGGTCCCTTTTTAACTGGTCTAACGCGGCCGGTCCACTTGGAGGATTATCAACATCTATTTTTAAATCATTGATAACTTTTTGTACTGCTGGACCTTCCATATTTGATCGCCAATTTTGCACAATATCAGATTCGGAACGCCCACCACCGCGTGGTCTTGAATTTAACGTATTTCTAGCTTCGGCTCTAAATTGGTTCATAAAATCTTCCATAGCCGCTTGATCTGTGGGATCAATATGAAGTTCGGCAGCGACTACTTTTGCCTGTTCATCAATATTTTCTGAAGTTAACCTTTCTGAAGTACCCATGTTATCATCCAGATAACGCTGTCGCTGTAATTCTGCCATCAAACCTTTCTGCCACAAACCATCGTACTGACCTTCAGCTGATCTTTCATAATTTTTAATACCATTCTCTTTATCACCCGCCCGAGCTTGCCTCTTGGCCGACATAATCTTGTCGAAGATATTACCAAGCCCACGCATAAGCTCTTCTTTCTCCATACGACTGAAATTCTTCTGCATCTGAGCTACTGCGGTAGAGCCAGCATCGGCTGGCAACTTGGAACCACGCGGTGAAGCAATAACATCTTGTAAAACATCCTCATTTAATAACTCAACTGACTTTGTTTTTAGCAAAGCAGCTTGATCAGATTTTACTTTAGTATAAGACTGAGCTAACGTACCATCTTTTCCAGCTTCTTTTACAATTTTTTGTTCTACTAACTCTGCACGTTTTTTTCTGGGATCTCTAAGCGCAGCAGACCAATCTTGGCCTTTACCTTTAGCCCGCAAAAGCGACGCCATCTGACGTAAAGTTTTTAATTCTTGTCTTTCTAAAAATGTTTGATCCGCATCTGCAACCCCAGCCTTTCCATATACTTGTTTAAAAGTATCTTCTAAACCAGCAGTTGACAGCTGAGCTTTCAAACCATTAACATCAAATTTACCATTGGCACCAGGGTTAGCCACGGCCTCTGCTATTTTTTCTAATAGCGCCACCTGTTTTTCGCTATCACCTGTGGACACACTTGGTTTAGCGTCAACCTGCTTTTGCAATTCATCTGCTGCCCTAGATTCTTCTTGTAATTGAGAAGATAATGCTTCTTTTTCATCAGTAAGATCTTTATAACTGTCAGGTAAATGACCTGCAGATTGATGCTGGGCAATTTTCTGTTCAATCACCCCAACTTGTAGAGATTTTTCTACAGCAGAACTTCGCAATTGTTGAATTCTTTTAATTTTTTCTTCATTTTTATCAGAACTCTCTTGAGCACTTTCCATACCTTGAATCTTTTCTTCTGTCTCTATCAATTCTTTGTCTTTAACTGGGTCTCTATTCACTAGATGAGCTTTAGTATGACTAACATGACGCACTTCGGCCTCACCCATTTGTCGATTACGTTCTTGTACATTAGCATTTTCCCAGTCATGTTTTTCTACTAGCGTATCTACGTATTCACCAGCAATACCACCTGGATTACGCGCTAACATTCTATACTTCGCCGATGAATTAGCGGTGTCCACATTATTTTTTTCCGCTTCAGCTTGCATACCTAAAAGCGCCGTGCGATCAGCCAAACTCATGCTTTCTAATTCTACTGGGTTACCATCTTTATCTAACGGAGTTAAACCAGCAAGATCCAAACCACCTTTTGCATAAGGCGGAATAAGCGCTAGTGGTTTAGTAGATTTTAAATCCCGCGTAGTCATTTCTGAAGTAATCCGATCTGCCACCAATTTGTTCAACTGAGCTTCATTTTGAGAAGCAGCTATTCCTTTTCCCATTGTACCTCTAGAACCATAAATATTCCAACCAAACGGGCCGCCTCCAGCCTGAGCGCCAGCTAATTTTTTGAGAGATTTGTAAGCGTCTTCACTTTCTTTAGTTTGGGTTTGAATCTTACCATCATTCTCACTTATTTTTAAATCAATACTCGCTGTACTTTGCCCATCAGCTAAAGCTTGTTCTCGTTCAGCCGCCAAACCTGCTTTTTCTTTTTCTAAATCTTTTAAAGCTACCTGAGCCTGTTCATAACGATCTTCAACAACCGAAAATATACGTTGGCCCCTAGCTTTGTTTCTGGCTTCTTTGGCAGCACTACGTTCTTTTACTCTAGCCGCTCTATCAGCCATTCTGGTTCCAATTCCACCCTCCCAACTTCTACTAGTAGAAGTAGAACCAATAATATCTTCTTTCTGCATTTTTCGAGCCTTTTCTAGTTTTTCTACTTTTTTCTCGCCTCGCGCTTCAGACTCTATTACCCCAGATGCTCGACGCATAACAAAAGCCTGAGCACCGGCATTAATATTTGCTAACCATCCTTTTCCTTTAGCTTCTCTAATTTTGGTAGCAGCCCTACTTTCTAATTCTTCGGCCATTTTATCTCTTCTTTCATCTGCAGCACCCCAAGCTAACCCAGCTCCAGCCGCTATTGTTTTTCCTCTTCTTACCCACGCCTTTCCACCAACACCCGGGACATTCATTGCTGTCCATTTTAAACCTGTCTTAGCCCCCTTAAGCGCCCCTGCGCCCAAGAATCTCGCCGCAGACACACCCGATGCAATCATGCCCACCTTCTTGCCAAAGTCTACGGCTTTGCTCATTGCTCCGCCACCCATTACGCCCAATTGCTGTGCTACTTTGGCACCCACCAAAAGCATACCAATAGCAATGGCGAAATTGGCCATTTTGGCCCAGCTCATTACCGATGAAATACCGGCTGATTGGCCACCAATTTGGTCGGCTTCTAAAACAGAATCTTCTTTGATTTTTAAACTAGGATCAATTTGGCTGTGGTTTCCAATTTCGGTACTGATATTGCCTGCACCAACTGTTACAAATGACAGCCAAATAAAAAACACTACCACCGGACCAACAATAACATGGTTGCCAAATTCACTCCACCAATTGCTGGCAAATTTTTGTGTTTGAGGAATAACACTTAAAACAAATGCCAATGGCGATAAAACAATTAGCACCCAAAGCACAATCATACGAGCTAGAAGCATAAACACAAACACGAGCATTACTGCCAACATCATGGCGGCAAAAGTTAATGCTGCCACCGATGCTAAAAACATTTCGGCGTCGTTTATTGTTTGACCAGTAAGTTGTAATAACTTATCGGCAGAAAAAGCATTAATAAGGTTACCACCAGCAGTGGCCGCGATACCGTTTACAAACGTAATCATTACCACTTGACCAACATCGATAATTACTCCGCAAATAATGCGTGAAAAATTTACTAAAATTGCGGCCATTACAAATTTTACTAACATTTTTTTCCACTCGTATTGTTCGATTCCTAAAATAGTACCAAAAGCAATTAAAAGTAATATCACCACAAAAAACATATTGGTAATATCGCGCACCATTACCCAACCAACATTAACAGCAGTGGAATCGAGGTAACCATTGTAACCAGCCAGTTCGATAATAAAAGTAAGACAAAATAAAGAAAGTTTTAAAGCCAGTACTGCAAGGGGTAATAAAATATATTGGGCAATAGCATTGGCAATTCCTTCCCAAAAAGCCGCTGCACCACCAGCACTGGCCAAATAGGCAACTGTTCCTAAAACAAAAATAAAAACAAAACTAATCCAACCGAGTTTTTTGGTAGGAAGTATAAAGCGTGCGAATTGATTAAGAAAAGCGCGCACGGTAAGCATGTTATATATAATTATCTATAGCGTATTATAGCACAAAAAAGACAAAACAACAATTAGTTGGGGATATCTTTTGTTGTTCCATTTGTCATTCCCGCGAAGGCGGGAATCCAGATTTAAATAAAACTCGTTAACGACTGGATTCCCGCCTTCGCGGGAATGACAAACGATGAAGATCCTTCGCTACGCTCGGGGTGACATAATAATAAAAATAGTTTTATTATTATGTCACTTATCCACTTTTCTTGCTTGACAAAAGGACAAAAAAGTCACACAATTAATAGTGGATTATTGGGTATTGACAAAAAGCCCAATAAGGAGTATAATAAAACGTTGTGAAAGTTTACGAAAATAGTTCTTTTATAATGTGTAAATTGGCTAATTTTAGCTAATTTACCATCAAGGAGTTAGATGAGTTAAAGGCAAAAAAGTGGAATCAAGCGTTCCGGATTGTGGGTTTATACCTATAGCCCGGAATGTTTGATCCACAGCTTCACAGGAGGGTGCCATGAGCACCAAGTTGCGCTTTGCGTTGCTGGTGGCTGTGTTGGCCACCCTTCTCGCCGCTTGTGGCGGCACGGACGGGGGCGTCATCAACGACGACCCCAACTACACCGACACGATGTCCGACCCGGACACCGTGTGCAACGAAGTCGCCGACGACGGCGAGACGCAGTACGTGTGCCCCACGGGCCACTACTTCTTGGCGGGTTCCAACCCGCCGTGCGTCCTGATCGTCGAAGACGACCCCGAGGTCGTCGACCAGTGCCAGCCCGATCCCTCTCTCGAAGGAAAGGACTGTGGCGGTTGCTTGCTGCACTTCAACCCAGAGACCTGTCTCTGGATGTGCGGCCAGCCGCCTCAAGGCGCGCTTCCTCCGTTCGGATTCACGGGCGAGCTGACGGTCAACGTCAAAAAAATTTGCCCGTAACGACTCTTCGCAACTCCCCCACCGGCAGGCTTCTCCTGCCGGTGTCGAGGACAAAAGATTGTATTAAAATAAAATCTTTTCCCTAACAAAAAACCGTATTACTACGGTTTTTTGTTTTCACTTAATTTTTGCCATCCCCGCGAAGGCAGGAATCCAGTTGTAGCCATTATTTTATAACTTTCTAGATCCCCGCCTTCGCGAGGATGACAGTTGAAAAAAACATCTTATCGGCTAATTGGTGCAACCAATATACTTCCTCCGAACTTAACCCACTGTAGTATGCCCTGACTCGGTTTTTCTTGATTAAAACCACTACACTGATCTACATTGTTATTCGCATTAACAAAAACGCTCTCATAGCAACCCTCTGAAGAAATGCTCGGATTATTAAGGCTGCCACCACTATAACTCTTCGCACACCCCCCACTACACCACCCCCAATTATCCATCACTTGCACACGTGGTTTGAATTTACAAACGTTAAGGGCAGTGTCGAAACAATTTTTTGGCTCTGCTGGGGTACACACCGGCATTACATTTTTATCGCACACATAATAATGGGTAAAGCTAAAATACCCTTCTTCACAAGCCCCAGCGGAATCGCCAAAACGTAAACGGCAACCAGAATAACTATTTTGTCCAGTTAACATACAACTAAACATTGGTAAAAATGGAGAATCTTCTGCTTCAGAAGTGGTTAAACCACATTTTGGTTTATGATTTTTAAACCAACCAGTAGTTTGATATGGGGTAGAATCAGGTTCTCCCCAATCGATCATAACTCTAGTTATCGGCATTTGGTCATGATCAGCGGCCGCATAAAATTCCATTATTGCCACACCATTTCCGATAGTTATATTACCAGAAGATTTGGCATTAATTGAGAAAGTATTTTTGATTGAGCTAGCGCTAACTTTGGTAGTATCGGTTTTGTCGTGTATAACTGCCCAAATACGTGGCGGTTTGGGTGTTATTGCAAAACCAGCGACAGAACTACCTTTGGCCAAATCTTTTTCAACAGCGGTATTGGTTAATACATAGCGATCAATTTGCCATATCCAATCGCCAAAACTTTTTACAAATAATTCACTTAAGCGTCTATTACCTGCCGAATCATTAGAAATATATGACGTTTTTTGCAAAACAGTTCCAGTATCTAACGGATTACCTACACACACGCCTTTCTCTACAGTCTGTTCGCCTATATTACTCTGATAAGTTTTTGAGGGACAATCATTAGCAGAACTACACGGGTTACCATGATTAATACCGCCCACACACATACCGCGTATCTGATTTAAGTTAGTACATTTATATGGAACAAAATTTTTACAATCTTCTAAAGAACCAGATTTGCAAAAGCTGGTCCCCTTGGCAGCAGTGGTACAAAAATCATTGCCACCAGCAGAACAATCTTTTCCAGCGTTTGGACCGCCTACACATTTTTTGGCACTCCCAACTGCACATTTACCATCGCCAGGGTTATTAATATAACTAATACAGTCTGATACTTGATTACAAGACAACGGTTCCCATCCTAGAAATTGATAAAAACCATTATCATTAAACCTACAAAATTTCTTATCTGTTAAATAATTTGAATATGTAGGATCAAACATAGCAGAACCACAAAATGCATCCATATAAAAAGGAACACCAATACCACCATTAAACTTTTCTATTGATTGACCCATCCAAAAATATGTAGCCCAATATTCACCGCTCTGATCAGTTACTGAATTTACATAATCAATGCAATTAGAATTACGCACGCATGGCAAATCAGTTCGATTAAAGCCACTTTCTCCATCACCATTATTATCATTATTAAAAGGTATGCATGATTGTTCTTTTTTACATGTGATATTAGTTAGTACTACATTTTCAGAGTTACAATCTTGATCTGTACTACAAATTGTTCCTTGTTTTAATCCAGGATTAATACAGACTGATGTTGTTTCACACGCAGATGTAAATTCTTCTCGGCATTCTTGTGGATATTCGGTTGATACCGGAACAGCCATAGGCCCTTGATACGCCCAAGGTGAACAAGTTTTATTTTTATTCACCCCACCATCACAAACATACGTATTACCACAATCTCCATTACTGTTAGGACTGCAATTAAGCGGCGTACCACTACCAATATTCATCCAAATAGGCCAATAGCCAATTTTACGCCAAGCTTGTTCTTTATCAAACGAACTATTATATTTGGCTAAATAATCTTTAGTAGTCTCAGTTAATGGAGCGTCACCGCGATTAAACGAGCCAAATGGCGCTGAATATTGATTAAAGGGCAAATCTAAAATCGAAGTATTGCCAGATTTTAATTTATACATACTATCCTCCCACAACCTGTCGGTTCTGGGTTTACCAGAAATACTAAAAGGCTTGGTGTCGTCATTTATAATTACCTCTCTAATTTGGTTGCACACTTCTTTTAAATAAAAGTTTAATTTAACTGTCATCTCGCCAGCACCATTACCGCCGTCACATATCTTACTTGACATCCTTCTAACTTTACCAGTAGTATGATCAAAAATTATTCTAAAAGCAATTTCGTTAGAAAGATTATTAACCGACAATCTTTCGCAGCGCACTGCGGTTAAATTATCATAATTAATTTCTACTGTTCCACCAGGACCTTCATGCCAAGCAAAATCTAGGGCTATATCACCACCATCTAAAACATGCGCGGGCCCAGACCAATAATAACCATCACCATCACCGCTAGTATCATTACCACCATTCATTACGCCAGAAAGTTTTTGATCAACAAACATTAATAGCTCACTACTAGGGTATTCATTATTTTTTTGAAAAAAAGTACCATAAGCTGTTGGTTCTAAACCAATTGCAACTATTTCACTAAAATTTATATTGCTTTCTAGCGGATTTAACGGATGATTTATTCCAAAAATTTTAGTTGAGTCATTAGCGTTCCATTGTTCAGTAAGCGGAAACCCTGTCCATTCACGCGTAGTTAGTTTATAAAGCTGACTACTTATACCAGAAAAAATTGGTAATATATTGGCATTCCCTTTAGCTTCTACACACCAATACTTTCCACTTCCCTCTGGTGGCAAATACCCCGCACTAGCATTAAGATTGTAGCGGCTATTTACACCAACTGGGGTATCAAGTGGATACCATAAATCGCAGTGGTTGGTAAGTTCGTTATAGTCTAAACAATATCCTTCCCAACCGATTAGGCGTTTGGTGGATTGTTTTTTGGGCAACAAACAAGTACCGTCTTGGGTGTTGGCATAACCATTGGTAGAAGGCACACTGCGTTCGTCGCGACAATCATAATCGGTTTGGCAAGTTTTTCCATCTTTGTTGCCACTACCAATATCAAAACCACCTTGGCAGATGCCGTCGGCGCCCAAAACTTTGCCTAAGCCAAAATATTTATTAATGGTGTCGCCAACAGTCGTACCAAAAACTGCTTGGGTATAAGAACAATCACAATCTTCACCAGGTTCACATTTAGTAGAACCGACTAAATTTGATTTTGGATCATTATTACTAAATGGCGCGGCAGCATCCGGGTAGCCGCGACAAGAACTTTGCGTTAAAGGTGTAGAAGTAGAATTAACTATTTTTTCTCCCTTAATGGTTGTGCAAACTTGCCCACTGCTATCAAAAACCCCCAAACCAGCAGTATTACCGCTAGCACACTTACCAGCTTGTAAATCCTCTACCTGATAACTATTAAACAACGAATATCCAGTAAAATCTTTGGCTTTAAACGAAACATCGCGAGTTATATATTTATTAAAATCCAAAAAGTTGTTTTGGGTAGTATTATTTACCCAATGTTTGCATTGATTGATTAATTGATCTGATGGTTGCGCTTCGTCGCACAACCCCAATTCAATACAAATTTCTTTTTTACCACCAGTAGTTGGATCGGTTACTAACTCCGAGGTTTTACAAGCCAACCATTCTCCGCAAGAACGATCTTTCTTTACCTGCACAATTAGGTTAGCATCTTTGTTGGTGCCAACATTATTTGGATCGGTTAAAACATAATGGTTGGCAGCCGACGCCAAGTATGAAGCAGCCGTATCCCATTGTTTAAACGGCTGATCGGTTTGATCAAGCAAAATACAACCATCTTTTTCGCTAATCTTGCCATTACATTTTTCGTTTTTATTTAATTGACCATTATTTAAGAAATAGTATGCCTTGTCGCCATCATTATGATCGATATATTCGGTACAACCACTCTGTTCGCGAGCACAAGCACCAACAAAATTTTGGTAGGTGGAAGTATTGCCAGACGACCACAAACCATATACTCCGCCAGTTTGGATATAGTTTGGATAACAAGCTTGTGACCCTGCATCAATACAAGTACTTGTAGATACACCAACAGTACAATCATCGGCTATCTTACAATTTTTATCGCGGTTATTATCACAAACACCAACATCACGCCAAAACCAGCCGCTCATATTAGAACCGCCAACCACAACATTAGTTTTGTAATCACAAATCTTTTGTCCAGAGGCTACTGGATCTTTAAAATAATAACTACCGCCAGCCGAAGAATAGGCATCGCAACCAACCGCTTCGGATTGGCACATAATACCAGTAGCAACAGTGCCAGGAGTCGAACGATACAAATCCGGGGTATTTTTAATAGTTACTGTGGTAAATTCATACCCGTTAGTAGTTTTTGTTTGTAAACCAGCCAACGTACAACCCAAATCTGCATTTACACAATTACTGGCTTGATCAGCTACTAAGTATATTGGTGAAGTGGAGGTTGTGTCAGCCGGAACATAATAAGTCGAAGGCGAGGTTTCTGCTTTCTTATTACCTAATACACCATCTTCTTTAATACGTGGTGCTGTACTCCATTGTGGAAAATCGGCAGTTACAGCAAGATAACTAGTATTAAACATATCTACATAACAACCATTAGCTCCAACCGGAACATCACAAGAATAATCTTTACTATTAACAGTAATTGATAATTTAACACCGCCATTAGGCTTGGTGGCTGGTAACCAAATATTATACAATCGCGAAGTTGGCTCGGGAGTATTAAAAGTATCAATTAAAGCCGTGCAACCAATCGCACTTTCACGACAAAGATAACTAAAGTTGGTTAAATAAATCCATTCATCTTTAGTATTTTTGTAAGCGCTACAACCCAAAGCTTCACCTGGCAAGTTATCGTTTAAATTACTATCACATACACCCCCAACATTTAAGGAGCTTTTTACCAGCGGCAAATCTTTGGCTACCTGAGTTAAACGAATATTATCTAAGAAAATTTTGCCATTACCAGATAATTGAAGTACTAAATTAGTAGATAAAGCTGTACCTTGCAAAACAACACCATTAAATTTAAAGTATTGCCAAGTATCACCCAAACTTATTATACCAACATCAGTAGTAGTAGCAGTACCATTAACAAACTTTGTAATCATATTTACACCTGTACCTTTAGCCCAAAAACTTAAGTTATAAGTTTCACCTAAGCTAAGCGCCAGATTTTTGTATAATAAATCGCCATTATCGCCAGCAAAGCCCAAAGAATGTTCCCCAGCGTGAGTAGATTCTAATGAAAGTGCAAAAGTACCACCAGAGTTACTCCAACCAGCCAAAGCCAAAGTAGAAGATGAATTTTCAAAGTCATCTCCAGAAATAATATCTTTTACATTATTCCCAGCATTACCATGATACAAACTGCAGCTAACCGACGTTACTCGGCAAACTTTGCTGGCGCCAGCAGTGGTTTGTACACCACCTGGTAAGCCGTTGTAATAACAAAAACCATTACGATATTCACCATTTTGGAAACAAACTGGTGTGGCTCCGGGAGCGCTGGCCAATTCTGGGCTATTTAAACGATATGGCGTGCAATTTTCATTTACAACAATTGTATTTGCAAGCAAGCGATAATAAATAGCACCTTTATCGTCGTTAAACTGGCGACAATCTAAACTGGCAGTTTTATTTTTATAAGACGCTTCGTTACAAGTATCTTTAAAAGTTGCTAATTCGGTTGCGTCTTTAGCAACATATTTTGGCCCACCGATTCTTCCAGAAACTGGATCTGAAGTACCAGTCTTATCTTCTTCTAAAACAAAAGATTGTAATTGATATCCGTTAGCTGTGCCTTCGTAAGTAAAATAATTTTTTTGTTTAGTTGCGTCTGGTTTAATACACGCTCGGAGTGAAGAATAATATTCCACTTGCTCTCCTCCACCAACAATTTGGCTCATATTGGTAAAACTACTACAACCTACTTCTTCCAAATCACAGGTACGGGCAGAATTTTGATTAATTTCGTTTGGTGGAATAATATATGTTAAAGCTTGACCATTAGAATAATTATTAGGCAATTCGCGATAGCCTTCATAACCAACGCAACTTTGGTCGCATTGATCATTCCAAGTATAAGTGGCGCCACTAACACTATAAGGAGTAAACCGACCCGGTATTTGTTCGCCAGTAAATTGATTGGTATATAAATCACAATTTACTTCTTCGGCAGTACAAACGCTAGCATAATTTTTACACTCTGGTTTGGCATTGGCAGCTAATTTAACTAAATCGGTTGCATTGGTTGGCCAATTAGTTATTCCATCGCCCGGAGTAATATCATAACATTTTAAATAATCTGGAGCTTTACGTAAATTAACAGGCAGATTTGTATCGGCGGCAACTTTAAATGCCGTACAACCAGCCGAATTGTTGCCACAAGCAGTAGAAACTTTATTATTTAAATTAATACCAGTATTAAGCGAAGCTTGTTGAGCACTAAACCCAGCCGTTAACCACCGGCCATTATTATCTTGAACAAGACTGTAGGCAGTGCAGCCTACTGTATCGGCGTTGCAATTAGCCGTATCCAAAGTACGATACAAATAACTTACCGACGTACCGTTGGCGCCAACAAATTCTCGGCAAGTCGCATTTTGTGAATTACAACTGGTAGCATCAAAATTCCAGGAATTTTTACTTTTGGTACAATAACCATAGGCATAACAAGATTTTTCTCCTTCTTCATAACCAACACAACTTTGTGTGTCTACACATTCTTCGGCACGTTGACCCATTTCTTTACTGATAGTTTGATTACCATACACAAGCGCATTACAACGCATGCTGTCAATTCGCAAAATCCAATTTGGATCAATTAGATGGCAATAAGGAAAATTAATCGGATCGGGTATTACTACTCCGCCAGCCCCGTAATGACAACTATTAAAACCATTCTTAACTTCATTTAAACTCCATGGATTGTCTGGGTTACTGCGTTCGGCCGCAATTTCAAAACCTAATGGTAAAATTCCGGCTAAAACTAATTTTTTGATATTGCTATAACAATAAGCTGTGCCAAAACAATTTTTATCAGCATTCATGGTTTTGTTAACTGGCGAAATCAATTTAAAATTACCATTTAAGACACCAGATTTAATTGCATCATTAATTGTAATTGGTTCGTCATAAGTTGCTTGACGCACAGCGGCAGCTAAACTATCCGACATTACACAATTATTTGGGCCTGGTTCTTCAGGACAATCGGCGAATAAAGCCAAAATATCGTAATCACTCTTACTGTGCACTGGGGCACTTAAAATATCAGCGAACAAAGCTTCGGCGGCCTGCCTTCCCCCAACTGCTATACTTTCGTATTGAGCTGGGCTAGTACCATCACCATTTTCGAAAAATCCTTGCAATGGCAACATGCCCTTTTCTTTAAAATTCTTAAGAGCAGTATTGGCAAAAGTATTTAAAAACATTGATAAAGTAGACGGGATAATTGCTGCATAACCAGAAGAAATAGCCGAATTAACTACTGCCTGATTCTGCTCTTTAGTATTATTTGGCGACTGTTTTTTCATTTCTTCTTCCATAACTGCTGCTGGAGTTTTGATATCTCCAGAAATCAACCTTGTCGCCGGCAAAAATCCCTTACCAACTAAATCTTCTTGTTTAACTGCATCTGATTTTGTTTGTACTAAATTATCAATTTTAGACACCGATTCCCAATAGATACCCAAGTCGTTATCGGTTGGAGACAAAGAAACATTAAATTGATTCTGCAAACCAGCAGCAGTACCGTACTTACTTTTCCAAGCATCACCGCTCCAATTTTTAACAAATTGTTGAAAATTACAATTTCTGGCTTCTTGAGCTGGTCCACCTTCATCATAACGCCTTTTTAAACCCAACCTAAAAGCTAAATCAACTTTTACATCGGGAATTTTACAAAGATTTAAACCAAATGGTTTACCTAAATTATATATTGCTTCGCCAAAAGCTTCGGATGCAACACCGCCGATATAATCTTCAAAATTTTTCGTACGGGCAAATGGTGATTGTCCCTTACCACCAGAAGCCAAATATACTGCAGTATCATAAGCTACCTTACGCATAAAATACGAAATAGCACGCTGAGCGGCAATTAAAATAGCCGTTTTCCAATTTTCTTTTACACTATCTGCAATGCGAGCAGCCATACCAGGCACATCTCCCAAAATAGTAGTTGGCCAAGCAGCTTTGGCTGGTGTAGGATTTAAAAAAGACCCGGCCACACTAGTAAACAAAAATAAAACAATTAATGTTCCTAAACTAAATTTCTTAAAATGTGACAAGGGGGACATAAAAATTTAATTAATTGGCATTTTCTAAAGTAGAGGTCGTAGCCATAGTTTCTGACACCATCTTCATCAAATCAGCATCAGAAATTTTTTCTAATAGAGTTGCGTCTACGCCAGAACTAATCAAAAGTTCGCGCACTTGTTTCGGGTCTTGCAATACCTGCATAATGTCTATGGTACCGGCATCTATTTGCACACCCATAGTTAGATCAATTGCTGGTGTGCCCGAAGCGGTTTTGTTCATCAATTCGGTTTCGGCAACAGCTAAAGCCTCACAATCTTTACCTTCTCCGCAAACTGGATTAGTGCCTTTGTCAATTTCTTGCTTATCGGTTAAACCATCAGAATCTGTGTCGGCCAAATAAGGGCTAGTAGTGTAAACATAAAGCTCATCAAAATCGGTTAAACCATCTTGATCGGTATCACGAAAACGCAAAGCATCTATTGTATTAACTTCTTCTGACAAGTTATCTGGCACTTTATTATTTAATGCAAATGGCGCATACATAGTATTACGAATTTGTAATATTCCTAAACCTACTGCAAAAATAGCAAAAAACAACAACAAAATAAACCCAATCTTTTGTTCTTTGGTTATTCCCGGGGTGATGTTTGACCCTGGTTCTAATTCCACCATAAGCGTTTTAAATTTTGTGAATTTTTCTGATAATATTATACCACAGATCAATTGTAAAGATAAGTGGATAACCTTTGCCAATCTGATACTGATAATTCTTGGGCGCGAGCAGTAGGTTTAAGCCCTAATTCAGTAAAGGCCTGATTTAATTTTTCTTTATTATAATACGGTAACAAATTTTTAATGAGCAGCTTTCTTTTTTGGGCGAACCCAGCTCGAACTAGTTTAAAAAAGTCGTTATCACTTATCTTTTTCTTTTCCTGATTTTTTACTGTTTTAATTGCAATTACCGCCGAATCTACCTCTGGTGCTGGCCAGAATAAAATTCGTGGTACATTTAATATTACCTCTGCATCAGCATAATATTGTACCGATATTGCCAAAAGCGACATATCCCCTGGTTTGGCACAAATTCTTTCTGCTACTTCTTTTTGCACCATAAATATCATAATTTGCGGTGGATTTTTAGTCTCCAAAAACATTCGAATAATTGGCGAAGTAATTTGATAAGGAAGATTGGCAATAACTTTGTAATTATCTAATTTGGAAGTTTCTAATTTTGGAAATTGTTGTAAAACATCTCCCCAAATAATTTCTAAATTTTTTATTTCATTTTCTTCGATTTGCTCTTGCCAATATTTAGTTAATTTTTTTTCAATTTCAAAACTAATTACTTTTTTTACTTCGGGCGCTAATGCTAAAGTAAGAACACCAAAACCCGGCCCAATTTCTACCACTGTATCGGTTTTTTTTAATTCTCCAGCCGCCACCATCGCTTCGATTGGCAAGGGATCAACCAAATAATTTTGACCGTAACTTTTACTGGGTTTAATGCCATATTCTTGACAAAGTCTTTGTAATTGTTTTGGAGGAAGAAAAAGCATGGGAATTAATGAATAGTGAATAAGGAATAAGGAGTAAAGAATAAGGAATAATGCGAGATGGCGTGTAATTTATAAAGCTCAATCTGGGTTTAATCCAGCGGCGGTGTATCGATTCGACGCGTTCCATAACAACCAGCCATCGGCGCCATTATTTTCGGCAGCATCGATTTGGGCACGGATTTTTGCAGCGTCATATATTGCCCCCATATTAAACGCTTGTAACCACGGACGAGGTTTAGCGCGAGTATTTAAAAAATAATGAAGACCTTTTTCCATACCATTGGCAATAACTACTCCTGGATGTTCGGCAGGGTTGGCAAAGCCCAAATGCCCAGCTGGATAATGCGATGGATACATCATTGGGCAAACATAATCAGTACTTGAAACCGCATCGGCCAAACGTTGGCCAATACGCATATCATCGGTGCCTTTTTTCTCCATCACAAAACCAAACATATCAAGCGATATCCAAGCGGGTTCATCTTTTAAACCATCACTTAAAAAACGATAAAATTCTCCCATCACTTCATACTTAGGTTTGTCGCCAGTAGTATAAACCACTTGACTCATATTGCCATCGGATGGAAAACGTACATAATCAAAATTAATTTCATCAAAACCCAAACGAATTGCTTCTTTGGCAATAGCTAAATTATAACCCCACACCCCTTGTTGAGTTGGGTCTACCCAGGCTAAATTTTTGTTATCTCGCCATACCTCCCCACTTTTACTTTTTATTGCCCACTCTATTTTTTTTTCTGCTAAAAGTGGATCCTGAAAAACTGTTTGCCTGGCAATAACATAAATACTATTGGCATGTAATTTTTTTATCATCGCAACCACATCACCTAAACGATTACTTTTAAGTTTTAACTTTTTTACTAATGGCACTTGGCTATCATACAATACTAAGCCGCTATAATCTTTAATATCAATTACCACCGCATTTAACTCGGTTTTATCAATAAGACCAATAATTTCATCTAATTTCTTGGCGCTACCAGCAGAATAAGCAGTTAAGTAAACTGCCTTAACGGTTTGGGCCGGCGGTTTGGCACGAGAAGGCTCTATATTAAAAACAACATTATTTTCTATTGTACTGGTTGCTTCGATTGCCAATACTGCCGTCTGCCATTCCCAAAAAAAAAATACTGCACTTGCTAAAGAAACAACAATAAGGACTAAAAGATTAAAATGCTTATCAAAATAATTCATAAAAAAATTAAATTTTGATTTCTCCTTGTCTTAAAACTTTTATATTGCCGCCAACCACACTAATAATAGTGGTAGGGGGATTTTTTTCTAAAACACCAACATCAATAATTGCATCAGGAAAAAATTCCTTGTCTGTGTACATTTCAATTAATTCGTCCGAATTATAAACATCGCCAACATCCGCCAAATTAGCAGAGGTGGCCACAATTGGTTTACCAATCTGTTCGGACAAATATTTTGGTGTTTCGGCGGCAGTAACACGTATGGCAACAGTACCATCTTTTGAAACTACCCCCTTTGCCAAATTACTAGGTTTTACCCGACCAACTATTGTTAATGCTCCCGGCCAATATTTTTTTGCCAACTCCCCCAGAGTTTCATTCCATTCTAAATAATCTTTAGCCATTTTAATTGTAGGCACAACCACCAATAATGGTTTATCTCTACCCCGCCCCTTAATCTTAAAAATTTTATCAACCGCTTCTTGATTTGTTGCGTCACAACCAAGACCATAACTTGTTTCGGTTGGAAAAATAATTGCCTTACCTTGATTCAATAATTCAACCGCAATATTTTTTTCTACTTTTTTTAGTAAAATCATAAACCAAATAATAAATTACTATATTGCTAAATTGTTAAATTGCTAGCGAGACGAATCGTTCAACAGTACAACAATTTAACAGTTTAGCAATTTAACAATGCCAAAACACTACTTCTTGATCCATCTCAAATATGCCTCCACAAAATCATCTAAATCACCTTCTAATACCCCCTCGTCATCTGTCGTTTCATAATCGGAGCGTAAATCTTTAACCAAATGATATGGATGCAAAACATAAGAACGAATTTGCGCACCCCATTCTGGAGATTTATATTCACCCCGTAATTTTTGATGTTCGGCTTCTTCTTTTTCTTCTTGAATTTTTTGTAATTTGGATTGTAAAACCCGCATCGCTACATCTTTATTTTGTTGTTGCGAACGTTCGTTTTGACACTGTACAGTTGTACCAGTGGGAATATGTACGATACGTACAGCCGAATAAGTGGTATTAACAGATTGTCCACCTTTTCCTCCAGACATAAAAGTATCAATACGCAAATCTTTTGGATCGATTTGCACCATTTCTGCTTCTTCCATTTCAGGGATTACTTCTATTAATGCAAACGAAGTGTGGCGCATTTTTTCGGCATCAAAAGGCGAAATACGTACTAATCGATGAGTGCCGTGTTCTGATTTTAAATGCCCATAAGCATAATTGCCTTCCACTCTAAAAATTACCGACTTTATCCCAGCTTCTTGCCCGCGCGTTTCATCTAATATAGTAATTTTGTAACCTTTTTTTTCGGAATAACGAAATATCATTCGAGACAACATTTCCGCCCAGTCTTGCGCTTCGGTACCACCACTACCAGCATGAATCGCCAAAATCGCATTATGATCGTCGTATTTCTCGCTCATAAGCGTGCTAAACTCTAATTCGATAATTTGCTTACTTACTAATTCAAATTGTTTTTCAATTTCTTCACGCATGTTTACTTGACTGTCGGCTTCATCCATTTTTGCCATTTCTAATAAACCACCAACTTCTTTTGATAGCTCTTGCCATTTAGATTGTTCGTTTTGCAAATAATTTAAACGTTTACTAACTTTACTCGCTTTTTGTTGATCCGTCCAAAAATTTGGATTATTCATTTCGGTTTCTAACTTATCTATTTCAGATTTTTTTTCTTGTAAATTTAACATTACTTGTAGATCAACAAGTTTTTTATTTAATTCTTCTAAATTTTTTACCAATTCATGCATTTCCATAAACTAAAAAACATTTTGAATACCAATAGTAACTAGCAAGGTTAAAAACGCTGAAATAAAAATTCCACCCAACACATAAGGCCAAGATTTTTTAAAAGGAATACCAAAAACAAATGCCGCTAACGCACCTGTCCAAGCACCAGTGCCAGGCAAAGGAATTCCAATAAAAAACATTAAACCAAGCAAGCCCCATTTAGCATAATCTCCAGCAAATTTATCTTGTGCTCGAGCCAACGCCTTAATCCACTTGCTCGCAAAAAAACCAGACTTGTTTTCAATATATTTATGAAATTTATCAGAAAACAACAAAATAACTACGGTAGGAATAAGATTGCCTATTATTGCTAAAATAACCGCCTTCCAAATTGGCATATGATAACCCAAAATTGCGACTGGCAAAGCCAAACGCAATTCGCCTACCGGCGTCATAGCCATAAGCAAAGTGGCTAATTCTGGCGAAAAGCCAGAAAAAAATTGGGTTACAGAATCCAACATATAGCTATTTTCTAGTACAGAACTATTTTATACTAAATTACTGTTAAAATCAACTAATATTGACAAATTAGCTAAAATAGTGTAGGGTGGACACTAGATAAACGGCGTTGAGGGACGCCAATGCTTACCGAGCTGGTCGGACATGCCGCGAACAGGGTCGGGGACGTCTTCCTGCGCAACCCAGTGGGAGCGGCGATTACCCTCGTCGCGCTCACCTTCGTCCTGGCCATCTTTGGACAGGAAGAAGAGGACAGCACCGACCCGACCTGACCCCCCCCGCACTGCCACCCCCCCCACTACCACGGGAATAGGGCTGGCCAATCTCCGTTCGTCAGTTCTGTTCCCTAAAGTTTTTGATAATTCGAAAATTTTAGTGAACTGATGAATATTATAAAAGACATCCTAAATATAGGATGTCCTTTTACTTTATAAACTTTACAAACTCTTTTTAATACATCCCTCCACCCATACCCCCCATACCACCACCCATTGGCATTTGAGGTTCTTCTTTCTTTGGGATATCGGTTATTACCGCTTCGGTGGTTAAAAACATTCCGGCAATGGAAACAGCGTTTTGAAGAGCAGAACGAGCAACTTTAGTAGGATCGATAATACCAGCAGTTACCATATCTTCGTAATTACCAGTCGCTGCATTAAAACCAAAATTGCCTTTGTTCTTTTTTACTTCATTAACTACTACTGCACCATCAAAACCAGCATTTTGAGCAATCATACGAAGTGGTTCTTCTAAAGCCCGACGTAAAATACCTACGGCTATCATTTCTTCGTTGTCTAATTGCAAATTATCTAACGCAACCATAGCTCGAATAAGGGCTACGCCACCACCTGGCACCACACCTTCATCAATAGCGGCTTTGGTAGCACCTACTGCATCTTCAATACGATGTTTTACTTCTTTCATTTCGGTTTCGGTAGCAGCCCCAACTTTAATCACAGCTACACCACCAGCCAATTTTGCCAAACGTTCTTGTAATTTTTCTTTGTCAAAATCACTATCAGTAGTTTCGATTAATTTTCTAATTTGAGCCACACGATCTTTAATCGCTTGTTCGTCGCCCTTACCTTCTACTACAGTTGTATTATCTTTGGTAGCAGTAATTTTTCTGGCGCGTCCCAAATCTTCTAATGTGGTATTTTCTAATTTTAAACCAACTTCTTCGGTAATTACTTTACCACCAGTTAACACGGCAATGTCTTGCAACATTTCTTTACGACGATCGCCAAAGCCCGGAGCTTTGACAGCAAGCACGTTAAAGGTGCCACGTAATTTATTTACTACAAAAGTTGCCAAGGCTTGGCCTTCAACATCTTCGGCAATAATTACTAATTCTTTTTTACCAGATTGAGCCACTTTTTCTAAAACTGGTAAAATTTCTTCCACACTCGAAACTTTTTTATCAGTAATCAACACATAGGCATCTTCGTATTCTGCTTCCATACGATCGGAGTTGGTAACCATATATGGAGAAACGTAACCTTTATCAAAACGCATACCTTTAACAGTTTCGATTTCCATTCCAAAAGATTGAGATTCTTCAACAGTAATTACACCATCTTTACCCACTTCTTTCATCGCACCTGCAATTTTTTCACCGATTTCACGATCATTGGCAGAGATAGCAGCCACATCAGCAATTTCATCATCTTCTACTTTTTTAGAAATATTATTTTTTAATTCATTTACTACTGCTTCGGTGGCTTTATGAAGCCCACGATTGAGTGCTACTGCATTTACACCAGCTGTAACATTTTTTAAACCTTCTTTAACAATCGCTTGAGCAAGTACAGTAGCAGTGGTGGTGCCATCACCAACATCATCGTTGGTTTTGGAAGCCACTTCTTTTACTAATTCTACACCAACATTTTCAAATTTATCTTCTACTTCAATTTCTTTGGCAACGGTTACACCATCTTTAGTAATAATCGGCGCACCATAACCTTTGTCCAAAACTACGTTACGTCCTTTTGGGCCTAAGGTAATTTTTACAGTATTAGCCAATATATCTACACCCCGAACCAATGCTTGGCGAGCGTCATCGTTAAATTTAATTTGTTTTGCCATATATAATTTAATTAAGAATAATAATCAGACAAGTTTATTCAATAATTGCTAATATTTTTTCTGCACTCAAAATTTTGTATTCTTCTTTACCTACTTTTACTTCTTCTCCTCCCCATTTTTCAAAAATAACTTTATCACCAACTTTAACTTCCATTTTGGCAATAGTTCCATTTTCTAATAATTTTCCAGGGCCGACCGCTACAATTTCTCCTTCCATTTTTTTCTCCTTATCAATTGTTTCTGGCAACAAAATACCAGAAGCAGTTACTTCTTCCTCCTTAACTGGCTTGATAATAACCCGATCTCCTAATGGACGTATATTCATACACAATAAAGTTAAATTTCCGCCCAAGGCGGATCCGCCTTGGGCGGAAAGAATAAATTTTATCACTCATATCGGTCGAGTGATAATGTATTAATTATTTTACCCTTTTTTTAATAATTGTCAAGATTTTACAAAGCTAATTTATCCACAACAATTTTTGCTTAAAAAAGCAAAAACCCAGGGTAGGAGGCAGACTCTTTTAGCCGACCATATAGTGTTTGGACTATGCCTGTCTAGGAAAAGCCCAAAACGATGGCGTGCGAAAGTGTTTGCCCCCTACTCTGGGTTCTACCCTGTAGGGCTTGTTAAGTTTATACCGCTTTGGCCTTGGTGTCAACCAGAAGATATGCACTCTTTATCCCCACCCCAAAAATCACCCCAACCACCAACATTCCTGGCCACAAACTCACTGGCCAATGCTCAAATAGTCCACTAACTAGTAACACGATAATTACTGATAAAAACTGCCTGTTATGCTGCCAAACTACTACAACTAACCAACCGACTAAATAAACAAATAGCGATAAACCAACAATACCTAATTCGGCTAATATTAATAAATATGAATTATGAATTGGTTGTAAAGTTGATAAATACCGATTACTATTTTGTTCTAATAAAACTAAAAAATAATTACCCGAGCCCACACCCAGCCAAGGATGGGTGTTATAAACTTGCTGCCATTCTGAATATTGTGTGCGTCGAGAGTTTAAAGAAGTGGTTTCTAATTTTCCAGTAGCAGTAAGACGAGTAAAAAATAATGGAGAAAAAATAATAACAAAAAGAAAAGACAATAACAAATAATAAAAAATTTGACGGCTAATCAATTTTAAATTTATAATATTTTTTCTTTCTAACAAAATTACAAATATTATTCCTAATGCCCCCGCTAACCAAGCACTACGCGAAAAAGAAAATATCAAACCAACTAAAATTATTATTTGACCAACACTTAATAATATTCGAATTTTAAAATGATCCCATTTTAAATATATAATTAAGCCTAATACTAAAGCGATCGCCAAATATATCCCAAGCGGATTAGGCCCGCCTAAACTACCATACGCGCGTAACCATCTGGCATTGTCTACCCCAATTACGCCCGCACCCAAATCACCCGCACTATGCACTGCCAAACCCAACCACTTGTTTTCAAAAACATACTGCGTTAAAAACTGAATAACCGCTAATACACCTTGGACAACACCACTTAACCAAAATACAAAAGCTGATTTTTCCCAAGATAATTTGCTAGCAACTACCGCACCCACCAATCCAAAAATTAAAAACATTCTGGTTAACCATTGCCCAGCAATATCCTTATCCCCCACTTGCCACCACCAAAAAAATAATCCAAACAATATTATCATGCCTAGTAATCTACGCTGTCGTAATTGCCAAAGTTTTTTACTAAAAATATTTTGTCTAAAATTTTTGTTTTTTAACCAATTTAATAAAAGCAAAAACAAAATAATACCTAATAATATTTCGGTACCATACAAACTTAAAGTACCATATTCAAAATTATCCGAACGATAAATCAGCCGTGTTTGCCACGGAATTAAAAATAATAAAACCAGTAATAAATAATCAATTATTTTTTTCATTCTGTAATTTTTCTAACCACTCCTTACGATAAAATTCGCGGCGATCATTTTCGTGTAATTTAATAACGCCTTTATCCAGTACTACACTTTTATCGTTGCTGCTGGCTTTTTCTTTAATAGAAAATTTTAATTTCATCATTTGCCAATCACGGGCTTGTTTTTCCAAAAAATCACCATAGCCACCTTGCCACATTCTCTCCCAAATTTTTTGCCACCCGCTGCTTAATTGGGTTGGTAAAACTTTGTTAATATAATCTTCGGGTAACTGGCTGGCAGCATTTGGTAAAAAATTCTTTGTCCATAAATTATTAGATAATATTTTTTCTCGCCAATTATCTGGATCAAAAACTGGAACCAATTGATACAACCAATAAATTAAAAAAATATCATCGTCGGCAATTTTCCAATTTGCTAAATCCAAGTGTTCGGTATCGACAAAAAAAGATAAACAAATTCGATTAGCCGATTTGTTGCCGTAAGTACGCAGTCCAAACAACCGTAAAATTAAATTAGTAAAAAAACGTACCAACCAAATTCTGTTTGGCGCAGTGATAATAAAAAAATCAACATCACTACCATGTTTGGCAGTTCCAGCGCCAACCGAATTGCACACAAACACTGCTCGTAAAAACGGTACCGACCGAATCATTTTGACGGCTCGCTCGGCCAAACGTAATTTGTGCTCGTTGTACATTAATCTTTGCCTTCTTAATTCTACTATATTTTCTCGTCCAGGAAGAAAATAATAACCAAAATGATTTTTAAATGGTAATTGTTCTAAACGTTCACAAAATTCTACATAGGACATTTTCTCTCCAGTGCCACCAACATACAAAAACCGAAATAATTCCTCTTTAGTTAAAGGATATTCAAATAAATCAAAATATGACAGAGTTTTAATGATTGATTGTTTCAAATCCATACATAGAATAGTTTACCGTAAATATCAAAAAAATACAAAAAACGCCTTACCCAACAATACAAGGTACGGCGTTTTGATTTCAAAAAATAATTTAGACCGCTTCATCTAACTCCACCTCTTCTTCTTTGTCTTTTGCTTCATCAGCTTCAACTTCTGATTCTTTTTGTTTTTCTTCTAAATTAATATCTTTAATAGTTTCATCAAATAAAAACACCATACACACCCCACCCATTTCAGCCTGGAAACCACCGGTATTTTGTAAATCAACTTCGCGATGTCCATTTTTCTTAAAAATATCTCGCGCCCGTAAGCCATCGGCTTCGCTAACTATAAAACAAAACTGCGGAGATACATTGGTCGAATCAGGAGCAAAAGTACTATGACTTAATTGATCTCCACCTTGCATTTCTGATTGGTCCATGCCAACCAAATATTCGGCACTACCCGATTCTACCATCAACATTCGTGTACTACCAGTTTCACTGCCTGTAACCGAATTAGCATTAGCCATTTCGGTTAAAAAATTACGTAATTCATTTAAACCAGCCACACCCAAAGCAGTATCAGAATTTATTTGTTCTGCCACTTCACCGGCTGCTACTACCTTAGCTTCATCTTCTGCCGAACGCACTTCGTTTATTACTCCGTCGGTTGCTAAATTTTCTTTTGTTTTTTGATTTACTGCAGCCGAACCAATAACTTCACTGATATCATCTATTCGAAAACGATGTACATTAGGATTAAATTTTTTTGCCCCCACTTCTATAGTATGAGTAAAACTACCATCCCAGCGAGCTACTAAATTTAATTCTTGACTTGGTTGAGATTTTTTTGTTTCAGCAGATTCGTTTCTATCGCCAGTTGTTTCAATTTTATTTGGATCTTGTGGCATATTAAAATTTAATCATTTTGAGTAAAAGAAACATCATTTAAAACTTGGGGTTGAGTGATTGGCGTATTTTTTTCAGTAACTTCATCTACTTCTTTTATCACTCCATCATCAACAATCATTTTACGATCTGTAATTTCTTTAACTTGAATCGGGCGAATCAAAAAATATTTTTGACTAAAGTAATTTGGCTTAATTACATACTGGTACACAGTGTGAGTATCAATCATAAATTTGATATCAAAAACTTTACCAAATTTTACTCCTGAAACAGTAAACACCGGCAAATGAAGAAGATGGTGAAGATTAATTAACATACTATTTGTTTACTACTTCGCCAGAAATAGCCCTATCGTTATTTGGTTTCGAATCTTTACTTTTTTTATTCATAAACACCTGTTGTGCAGCCATTAAAATAGTACTTAAAAACCAGTACAAGGTTAAACCAGCTGGCAAGCTAATACCAATTACTACTGTCATAATTGGCATCATATAAAGCATCTGTTTATTCATCATCGCCATCATATTTTCGTCTTTGGCACCAGCGCCGGCTTCGGTTGGAGCAGGTTTACGCATCATGGTTTTGGCTTGCAAAAATTGTGCAGCGCCAGCTAATACTGCCAAAACCACACTAGGTTTGGCCATGTCGATAAAACCTAATGATAACGAATTGATCTGACCAGGATTAGCAATAAAAGTATACAGTGATTGTCCTAAATTAGTTGAGGCTAAACCATCGCGTAATACCCAATACAAAGCAATTAAAACTGGCAATTGAATAAGTAATGGCAAACAAGAAGCAAACGGATTTACTTTGTTATTTTTATATAATTCCATGGTTGCTTGGGCCAATTTTTGTTTATCTTGCCCATATTGCTTTTTTAATTCTTCTAGTTTTGGCTGCAATTCTTGTAATGATTTTTGTGATTTGATAGAAGATGCAGTTAACGGGTACACTAAAAGACGAATCAGAATAGTGATAATTAAAATTACTACACCCACATCATGGCCAGGGACAATGTTGTACAAACCAACAAAAATGTTAAACAGTGGTTGATAAAGAACAACATGAAAAAGTTGAGAAAACATAAATAAATTATTAAATGGTTAAATTACTAAATTGTTAATGAATTATAGCAGATTTGGCTGGATAATCAAGAGATATATAAAAACAAACAAAAGGAACGCTTTTATAGCGTTCCTAGTAATTTAACAGTTAAACAATCTTATTCTTCTTTTTTCTCTTCAACCACTTCTGTGTTTTCCTCTTCTTTAACTTCGGCTTCACCCTCGGCTTCAATTTCGGCTGGTAACGCCTCGCTAGAAACTTCTTGGGTGCCGCCTTCTTCTTTAACATTTAATTTCCAAGTGGTAAGTTCGGAAGCTAATCGTACATTTTGGCCACCACGACCAATAGCTAAAGAAAATTGATCTGGCAAAACAAACACTTCCGCCAATTTATTAGCCTCGTCTAGTTCAACATGCAAAACTTTGGCTGGGGATAAAGATTTAGCAATATATTCGGCAGCATTATCACTAAACTGAATCACGTCAATTTTCTCACCAGCTAATTCTTCGATAATGGTATTAATACGGCTGCCACGTTGGCCAATACAAGAACCAATTGGATCGATTGAAGCATCGGCGGTATAAACAGCTACTTTGGATCTAAAACCAGCATCACGAGCCACACCTTTAATTTCTACCACACCACTAGCAATTTCTGGAATTTCTTGACGGAAAATTTCTTGTACCAAACCAACATGATTGCGAGATAAAATCACTTCTGGCCCACGTGAAGTTAATTCAACCGATAATACATAGAACTTCATACGACTGCCAGGTCGATAATGTTCGCGACCACTTTGTTGATCTGATGGCAAAACACCAGTAATTTTTCCAAAATCAACCAACACTTTACGGCCTTCTACACGTTGGATGGTGCCAACAATTAATTCGCCTTCATGTTTTTTAAAATCATCAAACACCATACCGCGTTCGGCTTCACGAATTTTTTGAATAATTACCTGTTTAGCAGTTTGAGCAGCCATACGACCAAATTCGCCAGCCACTGGTAATGGAATTTCTAATACATCGCCAACTTTGGCTTTTTTATTTACTTCTTTAGCAGCAGTTAACATCAATTCTGTTTTTGGATTAAAATGAGGCAAATCTTCTAATTCTTCTGGTTCCAAATCTCTGCCTTCTGCCCGAGCCGCTTCACGGCGATCGGTAGCTTCTTCTTGGGCTTTTTCTAAAGTTTCTTCATCAATATCTTCTACTACAACCTTAACATCCCAGGCTTTCATGTCGCCTGTTTCTGGATCAAACTGTACTTTAATATTTTGTTGCTTGTTACCAAAATCTTTACGATAAGCTGCTGCTAGGGCCATTTCGATGGTTTCCATAACAGATTCGAAAGATAAACTTTTTTCCTCGCATAAAGCTTGGATGGCTTTTGTAATTTCGGACATATATAAATTAAATTAAATTAAAATTTGACATAAAAAAACAACTTCTTATAGAAGCGTCTTATGTCAATATAATATCACATTTAAGTTTTTTTGTCAAGAGCATATTAATTATTGTAAAGGCTAAGTTAAAATGTCATACCGGCCGGCAAAGTTAAAATGTCATACCTTGCCTTAATGGCCTTATCTTGCAACCGTTAAAACCGGTTG
>LBTN01000003.1 GCA_000992085.1 Candidatus Magasanikbacteria bacterium GW2011_GWA2_37_8
CGAACAAACTTTTTCACGCATATATTGTTCGATCTCTTTACGTACATAATCGGAAGTGGTTTCTAAATGACGCTCGGTTAAATCTTTAACCACCCCCGAAAATTTGACTTTCTTACCTTCTACTTCATACAATTCTTCGCCTGTACCTTTTAAAATTAAATCTTTAATTTTAGCCGGCAAATCTGCCACCGGAGTATCTATTGAAAAATTTTGTCTGGCAGCTACTATGGCTAATAATTTTTGATACCAACTTTGATTACCGGTAATACGCGTCCATGGTTGAATTGCTCCCTCGGACAAGGTTAGTCGTGGATTAGGAATTACCAAATCGGTATCTACTTCCATAGTAACACCCAAACCAGTACAACGCGGACAAGCACCATAAGGACTATTAAAACTAAAACTACGAATATCCAGCTCTGGCATTACACGACGACATTTGGGACATAACCCAGCAATCGAAAAAATTAATTCTTGTTTTCCAAGCCAAACTAAAATTAAACCATTGCCTAATTCCAAAGCAGTATCCACCAATTTGGCTGGATCTTGTTTTTTAATATCACTAATTTTACCAATCAAAACCGAAACATCGTAGTTGCGTCCAGATTTAAAATTATGTTGAAGTAAATCATTAATTTTAATTAAACTACCATCAATATTAACCCATTCGTAACCCGAACGTTCTACTTTGTCTAACAATACTCGCGGTTCAACTGCGCCACCACGAATAAGCGGTGCAAAAACTGACACTTCACCTTTACGCGCCAATTTACGAACATTTTCCATAATTTCGCCGGCAGTAAAAGATTCTACTTTTACACCACAATCCGAACAATATTGTTCGCCCGAACGAGCAAATAGCAAACGTAAGTAATCATAAATTTCGGTTACAGTACCAACAGTAGAACGAGGATTTTGGGTAGAAATTTTTTGATCAATTGCGATTGTGGGCGACAAACCATCAATACCATCAATATCTGGTTTATCGCGCACTTCCATAAACTGTCTGGCATAGGCCGACAAAGATTCGGCATAACGACGTTGGCCTTCGGCATAAATAGTATCAAATGCCAAAGAAGATTTGCCCGAGCCAGACAAACCAGTAATTACTACCAATTTATTTTTGGGTAATTCTAAATTAACATTTTTTAAATTATGCACTCGTGCCCCCCGAATAACAATTTTATCTTTTTTCTGATTAATCATAGAAATAATTATTGTAAATATTTATCATAAACAACACGATCTGCGTCTTCGTCGATATCGTGGATAAGATTACTATCAATACTAACCACAATACCTTTTTCTAAATCTTCAATCGTATAATAATATTGGCTTTTGTAATTACCAAACTTAAAATCACTTTGTCGTCCCCATCCACCCCAATCCATACGTGTTTCGTCACCCAAATCTATGCCGCCTTTACCTATAAAATGATTTTCATCAAACGAAATACAATCTTCATTCATCTGTAATAAGATCACAAGACCCCTAAAACCTTTATGATTATCAACACAATCTTGTTTTTCTGCTTTTGCGTTAGCGACATCAGCAGCAAAATTAAAATATTTATCGCCATTTGGTAAAACACCATAACCACCAGCACTAACTTTGCCTAAAGAAGTGTAATCATTATCAGCGCATACAGCGTATAGTGTAGTCTCGCCGATGTCTACTGTATCCGCTTCCCAACCTTCAACACCCAAGGGATTAATACAACCAGGTACAAATGAAACTTTTTTGACCACCCCAGCCACATTGCCTGCCACACAACTATAACCTACATTAGTACCATAATTAGGAACACAGACCTGCGGATTGCCTGGACAAAATGTACCGGCACAAGTAGCGCTGCCCGAACCTTTGATAAAAAATCTTTTACCACAACCTAATTCTTTATTTTGTAATGGGAGAAATACAGCATCACTTGAAGCTGCCGCATTCACCTGTAAACCATTATCCGCCGCAAAAGCAAAAAGGGTACCTTTTGGTAAATCCGAACAATATTCTGGCGCAACCTTGCTTTCTCTGATCAGCCAAACTTGTGGTAGACGTAAACCTACTAAAGCTGGATTGATAGTATTTAAAATAACATAAGACATGTAAGCAATAAACAAACCAATTAAAGCGCCACCAATTCGTTTTTTTGAGCTACTAATTGATTCGCTGTTACCACCTGATGTTACCCATTGAACACCGGCTACTATAATCATTATTACTGCCAAAATTGCAGCAATGCCGATAGCATAATTGTAATTAGTTTTAATAAAATCACCCAAATGTAAAAATTCGGTCTTACCGCCAAAAGCAATTTCGGTGGTTACCACCCCCGACGGTAAACATTTGCCCCAGCCAGGCTTGTTGCACGGTTCTTCACCAGGAAAAAATCCCTTACCAGCGGTGGCTACGTTAATTCCAAGTTTCTCCCGTGCAGCAGCGCATTCATCTTCTTCCCAACAAATTGGATTAAATTCTGGAGAAATTTCCCCGCTACCACCACTGCCGCTAGGACTAACTGGTAACATAGTCGGATTAACAACAGGGCTAGTGGCAACACCACTACCAGAGGTGGCCCCAGTAACAACACAACTAGAAGCACCCGTATGTCCACCAGCAAGAGATCCATTCCAATCAACAGCCAACTGCGGGCAAGTTTCTTTAATTACAGCAACCCCTTTATTTTGATTGGGGAAAAAAGAAGCCAGCTCAGTTATAGGACAATTAGACTGGTCAATTTTATCCATAATACTAGCTATGGAAACAAAATCTGCATTTAAAGGAAACTTGATCGTTTGACTAATACTACATTGTGGACCAGTAATAAAAAAACTACAGGAACATTCGGCGGCAGCAAAAATTTTTGACGGCACCAACAAAAATACCACGAAAGCAACTACCAATAATTTACGAAACATATTTTTGGTAATTTAGAATTATAATTTACTAAAAAATTGATCCCAAACTTCAAGTGGGATAACTCCTTCTATTTTTTCTCCGTTAACAAAAAAGGTTGGAGTACCCCTAACCCCAAATTGTAAACCGTCGGCATAATCACGATTAACTCTTACCGTAGTATTGCGATTAGCTAAACAAGCTTTTAAACGAACTGCGTCTAAATTAAGCGCTGGCGCAATTACATTTTTTATTTCTTCATCCGATAAAGTAGCTGGTAATTCTGATTGCCTATTATATAAATAATCGTGTGTTGGCCAATACAACCCTTCTTCATATGCACATTCGGCTATAGTTGCTAGTTGAGTAGCACCAGGATGCAAAGACTCCACTGGGAAATTACGGATAATTAATTTTAATTTATTTCCATATTTTTGCACCAAATTTTTTATAATCGGTGCTTCCGCCAAACAATTAGGGCATTTAAAATCCACAAATTCTACAATTACCACCTCTGCATCGGCATTACCCAAATACGGGGCATCAGTTCTTTCTAAAATTACTCGATCGGCGCTAACATTATTATTAGTACTGGTAGATGCAGTAAAGCCACTATAAATCTTTTGTGCCAAAATATCCCCTCGCCCCTGTTTTATCTCCCACCAGTAACGACCAACCACAGCCAAAAAAATCACTATTGCTACCACTAGCACTCCTCCCAAGGATAGCAAAGTAACTCCCCACCAAGTTTGACGTAAAGACATATAAAAAGTGTTAGATTTCAAGCCAAAGGATAGTATACCATATTTCAAAAAAAATCAATACCCCAACGAAGGTGAAACGAAAATGCCTGATATCTAATTCCTAATAAAATGCTCGATGTCTAAATAACTAAATTTGGCCATCTCTCATTAGACATTTTATTAGAAATTAGATATTAGCAATTAGATATTTAATAACCCTATAAAAATGATGGCTCTTAATTTTTGCCATCACCCGGTTGACATGTCCTCATAAAACTGTTATACTACTTACACTAATCTAATATCTTCTTTATGCAAGAAACTGTTTTTAACATTATTCAGCTAGTTTTAGCCATATTTCTCACTATTTTGATCCTTCTACAGCAAAAAGGTACTGGTTTAAGTGGGGTTTTTGGTGGTTCTAGTAATGTTTATAGCACCAAACGTGGCGTAGATAAAATTCTTCATTTTGCCACCATTATTACTGCTATCGTCTTCTTTGGTACAGCGCTTCTGCGTCTAGCTCTTTAAAAGAGTCTCCCGCCAAAAAGGAGGCCACTTCTAATAATTTTACTTCTTTTCCATGAATTGGAATATATCTTCTTTAATATCCAAATTAAAAAGGAACAAAAAATCTGGTAATAATTTGGATCAAAAATTAATCCAAAAAATTCGACCCCGTTCTTTACCGACTTGGACTCAATTTAAATATTTAACAAATTTCTTAAACCCCAAAGAAATGCGTGTTTTTGTATCCGCTATTATTTTAGTAGTGGCAACCATTTTGAGTTGGGGTACGATTTTTGTTATTCAACACTCTGGTACTGTGCCCAAACTCGGCGGCGAATATTCCGAGGCTTTAATTGGACAACCTAAATATATTAACCCTCTATTTGCTTCTATCAACGATGTTGACGCTGATATTTCGGAATTAATTTTTTCTGGACTTTTTCGTTATGGACCCGACCAAAAATTAATTCCGGATTTAGCAGAAAATTATACTGTTGGCAACGATAACAAAACTTACGATATTACTTTAAAACAAAATATTTCTTGGTCTGATGGTAACCCCTTTACTGCCGGCGATGTAGTATACACTTTTGAAACTATTCAAAACCCAGAAGTTGGTAGCCCCCTACTTTCGGCCTGGCAAGGGGTTAAGGTAGAAAAGATAGACGAATTTACGGTGCGCTTTACCCTAAAACAACCTTTTGCACCATTTTTAGAGGCCCTAACTACCGGAATTTTACCAGAACATGTCTGGTCTAATATCAACCCCTCTAGTATTAAATTAGCACGTTATAACCTACAACCAGTTGGAACTGGTGTTTGGCAATTTTCTAAAATGGTTAAGGACGAGTCTGGTTATATCCAAACTTATACCCTAACCCAAAATAAACATTCTGCTGTTAAACCATACTTAAACACAATCGTTTTTAAATTCTTTAACAGCTACGTCGAAGCCGCCAGCGCTATCCGAAGCCAAAATTCTTTGGCGATTAGTTTCTTCCCTTACAATTTAAAAGAAAAAATTATTGGAAAAAATATTATTGCCTATCCAATTTATCTACCACAATATACAGCCCTATTTTTTAATCAAACCAATCAGCCAAATTTAAAAAATGCTGATGTTAGATTAGCCTTGGCTAAAAGCATAAATAAAAACCAACTTATCCAAGAAGTTTTTGCTGGCGACGCAAAAGCTATCCAATCACCAATTTTGGCTGGTAATTTAGGATACAACCCGGATCTAAAAACTATCCCCCTAGACCTAGAAGCCGCTACTAAATTATTAGATAAAACCTGGGTAAGAATACAACCCGAAGAATATTTTAAAATTCGTCGTGATACTTTAATAAAAACTTATCAAGCCCGCATTGATGCAGTTACCGAAAATAGTAGCTCTACCCCAGAAATAGTTTCCTCTACACTAGAAAATATTGAAAAGGAAATTAACCAAACTATACGTCAAGAAATGAGCTCCGAACAAAATTTTTATCGTCGTGATACCAAAAATAATTTACTACAATTAACTATTACTACTGCTGATACCCCAGAATATATTAAAACTGCCGAATTAATTGCTACTATGTGGCGCTCTTTGGGTGTTCCTACTGCTATTCAAACTATCAACAGTCAACAAATCACTAAAGAAATTATTAAAACTCGTAATTACCAAATATTATTATATGGAGAAATGGCTGGTGGCGACCCAGACCCGTTTCCATTTTGGCATTCTTCCCAAATCGACTACCCTGGGTTAAACCTAGCAATGTTTTCTAACCGTGACGCCGATAAAATTTTAGAAGACGCTCGAGGCACCACAAATGAAGCAGAACGCGGTAAACTTTACCAAAAATTTCAAGATATTCTAGTAACCGAAGTACCAGCTATTTTCCTTTACACACCTACTCATATCATGGCTATTAATAAAGAAATTAAAGGTGTAAACATTAATCACATCATCAATCCAGCTGATCGTTATCGCCAAATCAACGAGTGGTATATTAAAACTGGTTGGCGTTGGAAGTAAACCAAGGGCGGGTGGCGAAATTGGTAGACGCGCAAGTTTCAGAAGCTTGTGGGGGCGACCCCTTGGAGGTTCAAATCCTCTTCCGCCCACAATGATACCTAAGAGTTTCCGCCCAAGGCGGACCAGCCTCGGGCTGGCGAGTCTCTCCGTGCCCACGATATTTTCTTCAAATATTATCCAAATATTAAAGAAATATTAATTTTTATATTAATGTATCTTTACATATTAATTAACAGACAACAAATAGCAAATAGCAAATAACAATTAGCAATTAACAAACGGTAAGTAAATAATAATTCATAGTTACAAATCCTATTGGCTGTGAACTATTGGCTACGAACTAATTAACATAAATTTATGATAACAAAACATACAACCGAAACAAAAACTACACATCGACCACAATCGCATCGTCGTCCTAACACTCACAAACCTACATCTAATTCTTTTGCGCGTTTTCGTGATGAAGAAAACAATAAATTAAAAGTTATTGTTGTCGGTGGTTTAGAAGAAGTCGGACGCAATTGTACGCTGCTAGAATATGGTAATAACATTATTATTATCGATATGGGGCTACAATTTCCCGAAGAAGATATGCCTGGTATCGACTATATTATCCCCAATATTAGTTACCTAAAAGGTAAGGAAAAAAATATTCGTGGTGTAATTATTACCCACGCTCACTACGATCATATTGGTGGTATCCCCCATTTAATTCCCGCTCTTGGCTACCCTCCGATTTACGGCTTACCATTAACCAACGCCATTATTAAAAAACGTCAAGAAGACTACAAAGATCTTAAACCACTTAATATCCACAATCTTCATATTGATGACAAATTACGTTTAGGTTGTTTTGATTTAGAATTTTTTCATCTAAACCATAATATTCCCGATTCGATGGGCATTGTAATAAAAACACCAGAAGGTGTGATAGTGCACACTGGTGACTGGAAATTCGATTACCAGCCAGCCGGTGAGCAACCTGCTGATTTACAAAAAATCGCCCGAATAGGCAGCGAAGGTGTAATGGCACTTTTATCTGATTCTACCAACGCTTCCCAAGTTGGCCATCAAATTTCTGAAGCAGAAGTAGGTACCAACTTAGAAGAAATTATTGGAAAAGCACCAGGTAGAATTATTATTGGCACTTTCGCATCACTCTTAACTCGTGTTAAACAAATTATTGAAACTGCAGAAAAATTAGGCAAAGTAGTGGCCTTGTCTGGTTTTAGCATGAAAAGCAACGTAGCCATCGCCAAAGAGTTAGGCTATATGAAATTTAGTCCAAAAACTTTAATTGACATTCGTCAAATTGATCGCTACCCAGCAAACAAAGTGGTAATCGTTTGTACTGGCGCACAAGGCGAAAAAAATGCTTCACTAATGCGTATCGCTAATGGCGAACATCGTGAGGTTCAATTGGTTCCTGGCGATACTGTGGTATTTTCTTCTTCAGTTATTCCTGGCAACGAACGCACTGTGCAACGTCTAAAAGATACACTCTTTAGAAAAGGTGCTGATGTTATCCATTACCAAATGATGGACGTGCACGCCGGCGGTCATGCCAAAATGGATGACGTTAAATTAATGATCCGCTTAATCAACCCAAAATACTTCGTGCCAATTGAAGGTAACCATTTCTTACTACATTATAACGGCAAAGTTGCCGAATCAATGGGCTTCAACAAAGACAATATTTTTATTGCCGATAATGGCCAAGTAATGGAATTTACAAATGGGACGGGTAAATTAACCAAAAGCAAAATTTGTTCTGATTATGTTTTTGTAGACGGCCTAGGTGTTTCTGACGAAACTAATGTAGTTTTACGTGACCGCCAAGTATTAGCCGAGGATGGAATGATTGTAGTAATTGCCACTGTAGATTCGAAAACTGGAAAATTAGTACAAAACCCAGATATTATTTCTCGCGGTTTTGTATTTTTAAAAAGCAATAAAGAATTAATTGAAGACCTTCGCCATCGTGTAAAAAAACTGGTCGTTGATTCCGACCCACTCTCTTGGGCCGACACTAACTACATTCGCAATAAAATTCGTGATTATGTTGGACAATTCTTATATACTAAAACCGAAAAACGACCAATGGTTCTACCAGTAGTAATTGAAGTGTAATAAAAAAATAATTAAAATAAAAATACCTCCGAGACAATACTCTGAGGTATTTTTTATTTAAAAATTTTTTATACTCTTACTATTGCTGTATTAGTGTGATTAACTACTCTGTAATAAAAAAGCTTAATAATCTCTGTAACAACAAAATAAACTGCTACTATACCTAAAATTAAAAATAAATCTTCAAAAGTTGGGGCTTTAAAATGGAAAAAATTCGAACCAAAAACAGTATAGGGCAAAACAATCGTAGTAATAATCGCCAAAACACTTAACCCTACTAAAGTTAATGAGGCTGGTTTGGCACGAAGACAGAAGAAGCGCGTACGTACTGAATAAATTAAAACTAGTTCGGTTAAAACACTACCGATAAACCAATTAGTTTGCAATACTTCTGGTGTATGCTTATAAAATAACGCAAAAAATATAAAATCAAACACCGTGCTTACTATTCCTAAAAATATCGCCATTAATACTACCTCTCTTACGTTATAACTTTTAGGGCTACGCAACTCTGTAGTATCAACTGTATCTGCCGCAATAGCAATCATAGGAAAATCTGACAAAAGATTGAGAAGCAAAATTTGCACTGGCAACATTGGTAAAAAAGTAATCATAAGCGAAGCAATAGCAATCGCATAAAAATTTCCAAAATTAGAAATTAAGGTAATTTTTAAATATTTAATAGTATTAGCAAAAATTTCTCTACCTCCTTTAATACCATCAATAATAACTGCCAAACTTCTATTTAATAATACGATATCAGACGCCTCGCGAGCAATATCAGAGGCCCCCTCTACAACCATAGCCACATTGGCTAATTTTAAAGCTGGTGCATCGTTAATGCCTTCACCTAAAAATCCTACTTCAAATTTCTTTTGTAATAATTGGATAATTAAAAACTTTTGCTGAGGTGACACCCGAGCAAATACATGATATTTTTCAACCGCCTTTTCTCTTTCTTCTTCGGACATATTTTCTATTTCTATTCCAGTAATCACTTCCTCAAAAGATTTAACTAAACCAACACTAACTGCCACCGCACCAGCTACTTCCCGTGCGTCACCAGTTAAAATTTTAATCTGGACACCTAAATTTTTGGCTTGTTTTAAAGCACTCTTAGTTGAAGGCTTAATTGGATCAATAAAACTTATCAACCCCAAAAACTCTAAATTGTCTTCTTCTTTAATTATCTTACAATTACTAGTTTCAATCTTTTTAAAACCAACAGCTAAAACTCGCTGCCCAGATTGACCAGATTTTATTACCCGTTCCAGCAATTCTTCTTTTTTAGTTTTGTTAATTCCACGGCACAAAGATAATACTTCTTCTGGCGCCCCACGTGTAATCAAAACACATTCATCATTGGCCTGTGCCAAGACATCATTACGGCGACGTACTGGATCAAAAGGAATTTCACGTAGACGGGTAAAGTTTTTAATTTTTTTTCGGTCAATTAAGGATAATTTTTTCCACAAAGCTATATCAAAAGAATTATTAGGTTCGGTATCCTTATCGGCCAGAAAAGAAGAAGCTAAATTAACATAAAAAAGACATTTTTTAGGATCTTCTGCCATCACCGAGCTTACTTCTAATTTATTCTCGGTTATAGTGCCTGTTTTATCGGTACATAAAATTTCAATACTACCCAAATCTTCTACTGCCGACAATCTCTTTACTACCACTTTATCCTTAGCCAATCGCAAGGCTCCACGAGATAAAGAAAGAGTGGTAACCAAAGGAAGAGCCTCAGGGATAACACTAACCGCCAATGCAATCGAAAATAAAATCAACTCAACAATATTAGCTTCGCGCCCTTTAATCAAAATATTAGAAACAAACAACAAAACCAAAATTACTATTATCATTTTAAGAATAAAGGTACTAAATTTAGTTATCCCTTTTTCAAAAGCGCTTTCTCGATTTGTTTCTATTGTTAGTTTAGCCACTTCGCCCATAAATGTACTACGACCTGTCGCAATCACTACACCCGCCCCTCTACCACCTGCCACTATAGTACCAGAAAAACCAAGATTGCTGGCTTTGTGTATTTCGTCTGCAATTTTGCTTAACGCTTGATGTCTCTTCGCCATCGGCACTGATTCTCCAGTTAAAACCGATTCATCAATAACTAAATTATCAACTTCTAATAATCGAATATCCGCTGGAATTACATCACCCGTTTCAATCATAATAATATCTCCGGGCACCAATTCAATTGCTTTAACCAAATTATCTTTTGCATTTCTGTGTACTCGGGCCCGAGCCACTACATATTTTTTTAACAAACTTAATGATTTTTCAGAATGATATTCTTGAGCAAAACCCAAAATAGCATTAATTGCAATAAACCCCAAAATCATAAAACCATCCACATTTTCTTTTAAACCAAAAGCTAAAGCTGCAGCAAAAAACAACAAATAAATAAACGGCGATTTAAATTGCCGTAAAAAAACTTGCCACAATTTTAATTCTTTGCCGTCAACAATATTTAAACCAAAATTTTCTAATCGTCTATTCGCTTCATCTGTTGTTAAGCCATGAAGATTAGAATTAAATTCAGCTAAAACCTTCTCGGCACTTAAAACAGTATATTTACTAAAATACATAGCATTTTATTTCTTGTAAAAAATTACGTTTCACTTATATACAACTATATTATAGCACAAATAACACAAACTAACCCTATTAAAAAACAGCCGATATGACTGTTTAATCTTTCTTTGATATTTTTTTTACTATTCGCCACAGTCGTCTAAACTCTTTAGTTATTATGCTCTTGAGTGTTGGGAATAATAAAATATTCAGAAAAAACAAAGTAATTATAATAATCGCATCATAACTCTGACGCACCCAATAATCATCACGCAACATTACCCACATACCAAACTCGTCAAAAGTTAATCCCAAACCCACACCGTACACAAATGCCGCGTTCCACAAAGCCTGCGAATCTGAATGCGGACGAAAAATTAATAAGTAAAAACCAACCACTACTAAAATTACCACACCATAAGTAAAGTGATGAATATGAACACCTTTAACGGTTAAAAAGAAATCGGGAAGCAAATGCCCAAGTACTAAATAAACTACTAACCGCGACACCACAAATGTTAGTAAAAAAGAAAAAGTAACCAAAGCTACTAACCGACGGGTAGAAAGAGGTATAATTTTATTCAAATCATCCATAAATCTTTTACTAAAAAATTATTTGCAACTACTTTTTATTGACATCTATGTATAGTTTATCAAAAAAACAGCCTTGCGTCTATTGCATATTTACATCGACCAACCCACACCCCCGTTGCTCTTATTTTATTTTTCTACTATAATACTAATATATTAAAAACTAAACTTAAATATATGTCTGCCCCAAAACTTAATGTCGCTTTTTACGGCATCTGGCCAGAAATGAAAGATTACGTACGTTCTAAAATGAGCGGCTTCCACTGCACTATCTCTGGCAAAAAAGTAAGCGTAGAAAATTTAAAACCAGAAACCGACATCTTAGCCGTATTTGTAGAATCACCGGTTACCAAATCAATGATCAATAAATTGCCTAAACTAAAAATGATCGCAGCCATGAGCACAGGTTATGATCATGTAGATATTAAAACTGCCAAAATAAAAAAAATACCTATATGTAATGTGCCAAGTTATGGCGAAAATACAGTGGCCGAACATGCTTTTGCCTTACTTTTAGGTTTAACACGCAAACTTTTCTTATCAGTAAAACGAGTTAAAGAAGGCGTATATGATTTTCACGGCTTACGTGGTATTGATTTAAAAGGAAAAACTATTGGTGTGATTGGCACTGGACGCATTGGTATGCATGTAGTTGAAATAGCTAAAGGATTTGAAATGAATGTTTTGGGTTTCGACCCGTTTCCTAATAAAGAAATGGCTAAAAAATTAGATTTTACTTATGTGTCTTTAAACAAATTACTAGCGCAATCTGATTTTATTAGTTTGCACACCCCTCTCTTTCCCGAAACTTATCACCTCATTAATAAAAAGAATATTAAAAAAGTTAAACCCGGAGCCTATATTATTAATACTGCTCGAGGCGGGTTAATCGACCCCGAAGCACTAGTTTGGGCGCTGCAATCAAAACATATTGCTGGCGCCGGTTTGGATGTTTTGGAAGATGAGGGTTTTATACAAAATGAAGAACAAGTTATTAGTGGTGACTGTACAGAATGCCAAATGAAAACTAATTTGATGAATAATATTATCATCGATCACCCAAATACAATTGTTACCCCACACAATGCTTTTAATAGCACCGAAGCATTACGTAGAATTGTTGATACTACTATCGAAAATATCCGCGCTTTTGTTAAGGGCGAAACTATTAATGATGTTACTGCACCAAAAAAGAAATAAGCGTTGTTTGAATTCTTCTAAATTAAAACCCTGCACCAGAACGGTGCAGGGTATTGTTGGCTATAAGCCGAATTTTGTATCCCAATAAATTGGGCGACGATCATTTATCTAGTTCTAATGTTTCCATTAGAATCAAAGCGAGCTAACTTTCTGAATCCCGTCTAAACAACAGGAAACATTGCTCTTGCACGCAGATAAGGATTTAGCCGTTTCACCCCTGACCTTATTTCCCTATGGCCAGGATTAAGCTATTATTCCTGATTAATCAAGAATACAGGGTTTAGCTCTCTAGACCTTTTCAAGCCTAGACGTCTCTGCTCGCACCTCGTGGATTGCTCCAGGCGGGCGTTACCCGCTATCCTTTCTAGCTTTCGCTAGAGGCGTGTTCGGACTTTCCTCCCCGCCTTTACAGGCAAAGCGATCATCCACCAACAACCTGGCTATTATAGCACATTTTGGCTTATTTGTCAATATATTTGACCAAAAACTAGCTTTAGCGTAAAATATAAACACGAAATCACTGTAATCATTTTCTAATTAATATGAAACGTTTTGAACTAATTTTTACTTTTCTTCAACTTCCTTTAGATTATTTAATGCTGGTATTAGCTGGTTTTACTGCCTATTCCTTACGTTTTTCTGATTTAATTACATCTATTAGACCAGTGCTTTTTAATCTTTCTTGGAACAGCTACTGGCCAATGGTACTTGGTGTGGCGGCTGGTTGGATTGTTATTTTTATTTTTTCTAACCTCTATACCATTAACCCTAATCGCAAATTTGCTGCCGAATTTACTCGTATAATTCTTGCGTGCTCCACTGGTTTTGCTGCTATTACTATTTATGTATTCTTTACTTTGCAAAAATTTGATTCCCGATTCTTGGTTTTAGTAGGTTGGATTATTGCTATGATTTTTATTATTGTCGAACGAATGCTACTACGCGGTATCAAAGCCCTACTCTACCGTGCTGGAATAGGACTTCGTAAAGTAATAATTATCGGTAATCAAACTATTAGTCAAAAACTACAAGAAACTTTTTTATCCAAATCATATTTGGGTTATAAAGTAAGTGGAATTTATGAACACTTTGATAAAAACACCTCTACCGCTATCCTAGAGACAAAACCAGACGAAATTTTATTTACCGATCCCCGTGCCAACGAAGAAGAAGTTTTAAAAGCCATTGATTTTACCAACGAACATCATATAGTTTTTCGATACTCAGCTGATTTATTTTCTACTTGGATATAATATTTAGTCTTATTTTTTTAATTATTTTATCCCCTATTTATTTAATTATCGCGATTATTATTTTAATCGAAACCGGCCGACCAATCATTTATAAAAACGAACGGGTAGGCCAAAAAGGATCAAAATTCTTTACCTTAAAATTCCGTTCCATGTTTCAAAAAGATTGCACTGGTCTACAGTTCGCTAAAACTTCAGCAGACGCGTTGCAAAAAGAACAAGAATTAATAAAAAACCAAAGTATTAAAACTGGGCCAGTTTATAAAATAAAAAATGACCCCCGAGTAACACCTTATGGTAGATTTATCCGCCGTTGGAGCCTAGACGAATTACCACAATTTTGGAATGTTTTAAAAGGCGATATGAGTTTGGTGGGTCCTAGGCCACACCAACCTCGCGAAGTAGACCAGTACGAAAAACGCCATAAAATTGTATTAGATGCCAAACCTGGCATTACTGGTCTCGCTCAAATTTCTGGACGTAGTGATTTAAATTTTGAAGAAGAGGCTCGCCTAGACACTTTTTATATTGAAAATTGGAATTGGCTGCTCGACCTAATTATTTTACTCAAAACCCCATTTGTGGTAATTAAACGCAAAGGTGCGCTATGAAATTAGCCCTAGTCCACGATTATCTCGCTCAAGACGGAGGAGCAGAAAGAGTGCTTAAAGCCTTACACGAAATTTGGCCAGAAGCACCAATTTTCGTATTGTTTCACGACCAAAAAAAAATTAATTGCTACGACAGAGAAAAAATTAAAGAATCTTTTTTAACCCACTTACCTTTTATAAAATCGTCATTCCAATGGTACCTGCCTTGGATGCCAATGGCTACCGAACGCCACGACCTAAGCGAATTTAACGTAGTTATTTCTTCTAGTAGTGTTTTCGCCAAAGGCATTATTACCTCTCCCCAAACCTTACACATTTCTTACTGCCATACCCCAGCACGCTTTCTGTGGGCAGATAGCCATGAATACTTAACGGACTTAAAACGTAGCCGATTTGTAAAAATAATTTTACCTAATTTATTACACCGTCTCCGCCTGTGGGATCAAATGAGTATGCAGCGAGTAGATAATGTAATTGCCAATTCAGAAACCGTACGTAAGCGAATTAATAAATATTATCGCCGTGATAGCCAAGTACTACACCCACCAGTAGATACTCATCTTTTTTCTATTAGCAATAATATCGCAAATTATTTTGTAGCAGGCGGACGTTTAGTACCATACAAACGGTTAGATTTAGTCATTAAAGTTTTTAATCGCCTTCAACAACCGCTAAAAATATTCGGCACCGGACCAGAACTACCCTACCTTAAAAAAATCGCTAAAGATAATGTAGAATTTTTAGGCAAAGTTACAGAAGCAGAAAAAGCCAATTTATTATCGCATTGTCAAGCTTTTATTCACCCCCAACTGGAAGACTTTGGAATTACTCCAGTTGAAGCAATGTCTGCTGGTCGCCCTGTAATTGCTTACGGCGTAGGTGGAGCAACCGAAACCATTATTCCAGGAGAAACTGGAGTATTTTTTCACAAACAAAATTGGGAATCACTTTTAGAAACAGTAATAAATTTTGAACCAAACCAATGGGACACAAATAAAATCCGTGAACAAGCGCTTAAATTTAACAACGCTCACTTTAAAGAAAAAATTCAAAAATATGTTATCGATCATTACGAAGAATTTAATAAGGGTTTAAACCAAACTTCCTTAGCAATTTTATGAACATCGGTATCGACATTAGACCATTAATGGATAAAATAAAAACCGGCGTGGGAGAATATACTTTTGAACTCCTTAACGCCGTTTTTTCTATCGATAAAACTAACCAATATTTCTTATTTTACAATTCTAACAAAAATATTTCAGCTAATTTGCCAAAATGGAATTATGACAACGTACATTACGTTGGACTAAACTGGCCAAATAAACTACTGAGTTGTTTGCTATTCTTAAAAATTTTAAAACTAAATAATTTAGCACAGAACCATTATTTTAAAATTGACCTTTGGTTTTCTCCTAATCTAAACTTTACCAATCTTTCTAAAAATATCCCTTACATTCTTGTTATCCACGATTTAACCAACGAACTCTATCCGCATTTTTTTACAAAACGTCAACAGCTTCGCTACGAAATTATTCGACCAAAAACCCAATGCCAACGTGCTAATTTAATTATTACCCCTTCCGAAAATACCAAACGCGATTTGATTAATTTATACGACATTAACCCTGATAAAATTAAAGTAATCTACCCTGGATTAGCCTCTACTTTTGTCGCAAATAATACCCAGCCAGTTGATTTGGTAAAAACAAAATATAACCTACCAGAAAAATTTATTCTTTTTTTAGGAACAATCGAACCACGAAAAAATATTAATGGATTAATTGAAGCATTCGAACAGTCCTATTCAAAACTCCCTGCCCCCCACTCTTTGGTTATTGCTGGCGCCCCTGGTTGGAGAAATAAAAATATTTATAACAAAGCCCAGTCTTCTCCGCTCAAAGACAAAATTAAATTCATTAATTATATTAATCCGGAAGATAAACCGGCGCTTTATAAAACAGCCGCATTATTTGTTTACCCTAGTTTTTATGAAGGCTTTGGCTTTCCTGTACTAGAAGCAATGGCAAGCAGATTGCCAATAATTACTTCAAACCGATCTTCTTTGCCAGAGATAACTAACACACAAGTCTGTTTGATTAATCCAAATAATCCAACTGACATCGCCAAAGGAATTACTTCTATATTAAACAACACAAAAAAACAACCACGAGAATATAAGATCCAAAAATTTTCTTGGAAATTGGCAGCCGAAGAGTGGCTTGAATACATAAAAAACTTATGAAAATTTCTTCAAAATTTACTATAACAACATTGGCTATAGCTTTGGTATATTTTATTCCCACGACCTCTGCTATTAACAACACCCCCACTACTATTGATCGCCACCTGCCACACCCCCAAATGATCGCTCATGCTTTGGGTGTTATAGATGGAATTCGTTATTCTAACAGCTATGAAGCTCTAGAAAAAAGCTACCAAAATGGTTTTCGATTTTTTGAAACTGATATAGAACTTACTGCGGATAATAAATTAGTTTTGCTCCACGATTGGGATGGTGTAATTCAAGATTTATATGGAGCTCCACCTAAAATATACACCCTGGACGAATTTAAAAAATTAAAAATTCGTGAAAAATATACTCCACTTACTTTAGACAATTTACTTGTTTGGATAAAAAAACACCCAGACACATACTTTATTACTGATACTAAAAGAAAAAATTTAGTAATATTGAATAAACTATACCAACAAAGCGGAGAATTATCCGCCCATTTTATCCCTCAAATTTATAATTTTGAAGAATATGACACGGTTAAAAAACTAGGGTATTTCGATATTATTCTTACCCTTTACACCCGCGATTATAAAGCGCCGGCATTAGTTAATTTTGCCCAACAACACAAACTCTGGGCAATTACCATGTCTACCGATAGGATAAAAACTTACCCCAACTTACCCGCAGAATTAACAACCGTAAATATTTTTACTTATTCTCATTTGGTAAATAGTCAAGAACAAATGACTAATCTTCAAAAACAAAAAATCGGAGGTGTTTACACTTCCGATCTGATACCAAATTCTGATTAACTTTTTTAAAATACCCCAGCAAACGAAGCAACTACTAAAGTTATTGTAGCAATAATAATACCAATAATTGTTGCCCAGGAAATTATATTTCCAACTAATTTATTAACATGCTCACCCATGATTTTTTTATTATTAATAATTTTCATGACAAAAATTAAAATAAACGGCAGCAAAATTCCGTTAATATCCTGCGACCAAACCATAATTTTGATTAATGAAACTTTGGGGATAAGAACAATTAAGGCTGGTAAAATAATGGCAATTAAAATAATACTATAAAAAGTTTTGCCGTTTTCCCATGTAGTATTAAAGCCCGACTCCCAGCCAAAAGCTTCACAAAAAGCATAGGCGGTAGCTACTGGTAAAATAAAAGCACCCAACATAGAGGCGCTAAACAAACCAAATGCAAACAAATATTGAGCCATATCTCCGGCTAATGGCCGCAAAGCCAACGCAGCATCAGCGGCATTTTCAATTCTAACACCATGTTTGTAGAGGGTCGCGGCAGTACTAATAATAATAAAAAAACTAACTATGTCGGTAATAAACGCTCCCAAAAATACTTCCCCTTTTTCGGCACGATAATGTTTGATGTTTAAACCTTTGTCTACCACATATGATTGAATAAAAAATTGCCCCCACGGAGTAATAGTGGTACCAATCAAGGCAATCATGGTAAGTAAAAATGGCGCTGTCCATTCGATAGTAGGCGTAACCATATCTTTGGCAGCCTGAACAAAGTCTGGTTCAACAATAAAACCATTAATAATATAGACAATATAAAAAGCCGAAAAAATCAAAAATATTTTTTGAGTAGTTTTAAATGAACCCTTATACAGAACAAACCAGACTGATAAGGCTGCTAAAGGTACCGACCAGTATTTACCAATATCAAAAATTGAGAACGAGGCAGCGATACCAGCAAATTCGGCCGTAATAGTGCCTAAGTTAGCAACCAACAGTGCTAGCATGGCAAAAGCTGTCCAGCGCACACCAAAATGCTCTCTAATCAACCCCCCTAAACCTTGGCGAGTAACCAAACCAATACGCACGCCCATTTCTTGGGTAATTGCCAAAGAAAAGGTAATTAAAAGCAAAACCCATAACATTTTGGTACCAAAATGAGCACCTACCACCGAGTAAGTAGTAATACCACCAGCGTCGTTGTCGGCATTAGCCGAAATAATACCTGGGCCAACAACACTAAAGAAGAATAACGCTTTTACCCAATATCTACGAAAAAAATCTTTCATACTAAGCTTTAGGGGCAAGTAACCGCATAACATCATCAATTGTTACTACGCCCAATAATTTTTTACTTTCATCTAATACTACTGCTGTATACAAATCGTATTTAGTCATCACATTCATAATTTCTTCTACATCATCTTCGGGTGACAAGGTTGAGCTAATAGGATAATTTTTTAACAAATCTCCTAGCTTTATATCATTATCGCTAATTAGAAGCCAACGCATCGACACCGAACCTAAAAATACATTACTGGTGTCAACAATATAAATATAAACAATGCTACGCAAACTAGGTGAAGCACGTTTGATTTCGGCAATAGCTTCGCCCACAGTTTTTTCGGGAGAAAAGGCCAAATAATCCAAGGTCATTAAACCACCGGCCGTATCATCTTCGTAAAGAAACAAATTTTCTAACTTTTTTACTTTTCCTTTTTGAATACGATTTAAAAATAATCGCGCTTCTTCTTTAGGTAACATTTTCATTAGGTCTACCACTTCGTCGGTAGACATGTTTGCCAAAATGCTAGCCGCCTGTTCTGGGCCTAAGTATTTTACTAATATCTTTTGCAAATGTGGATCAACTTCTTCTAAAACTTTAGCAGCGTCTTTCGCGTCCAATGCTTGTACTAAACCACTACCATGACGTAAACTTAAACTTTCTAAAATATTAGCCAAATCGGCAGGATGTAATTTGGTTAAACTTTTTGCAGCTAAATTTAATTGAATACCTTTGTTATGCACCAATTGGGCGTGGCGCCAATCAATTAAATTGCCTGCCAAAATTCTTTCTAAACCTAACCAAGATAAACCCAAGCGCCTAAGTAACCCCTTGATACCTACATCAATTCCCAACACGCTCATGTGACCATTAAATTCTCCGATTCTCAAATCGTTTACCCGCACTACTCGTGCTCCAGATAAATCAACAATTTGTTGATCTAAAACATTGCGCCGTAAACAAATCCACTCTTCTTCTTTTACTGGTGTAGGTTGGATTTTACTAAACAAAGCATTTAAACTTACTTCTTCTTTGCTTAAAGTTTCTACAAAAGCATACGGAATATATACCAAATCTGGATTATTTTTTAAACGAATTGCCAAAAAACTAACTGGAGCATAATCTCCGGGGGTAGCTTTAACCAAAATATCGTCTAATTTCCCAATTATCGCTTCGGAACTATCGCGTACTTTGCTATTTAACAAATGGCTAATATATGGCATATATTTTTTATAAAAATATCAAAAACAATTACAGTATACTCCGAAAAACCAAAAATGGCAAACAACTGGGGTTGTTTTTTTTGATTTAAATTGATAGAGTATAGCCATGTATTATTATTTACTCCAAATATGAAAATCGGTATTGACGCCCGTATGTATGGGCCAAAACAAGGCGGACTAGGGCGCTATGTTGAGCAGCTGGTTTTAGAATTGGAAAAAATTGATAATCAAAATGAATTTGTAATATTTTTACGTGCTGATAATTGGAATGAATACACTCCGAGTAAACCAAACTTTAAAAAAGTTTTGGCTAATATTTCTTGGTATGGATGGCAAGAGCAATTTAAATTAACGCCTATTATAAAAAAAGAAAAAGTAGATTTAATGCATTTTCCACATTGGAACATACCCTTGTTTTACAATGATCCATTTATTGTTACTATTCACGATTTAATATTACTTCACTACTCTACTCGCCAAGCTAGCACCCTCGGTCCAATTACTTACTGGTTTAAAAATTTGCTATTTAAAAAAGTATTACGCCACGCGGTAAACAAAGCCGAACATATTATTACACCAAGCGAATTTACCAAACAAGACGTAATGAAAAATTTAAATATCCCACCAGAAAAAATCACCACCACCCTTTTGGCACCAAACCAACATTACAGTAATACAACACAACAGCAATTTAACAATTTAACAATTCAACAATTTAACATTACCAAACCATACATACTTTATGTCGGCGTGGCTTTTCCACATAAAAATTTAGAAGGATTATTGAAAGCTTGGAAAATATTTTGTGAAAAATATGGCAATAATTATCAACTAGTTTTAGCTGGCAAAAAAAATTATTTTTACCAAACAATCATTAACAATTTAACAATCCAACAATTTAACAATGTAACTTTTATAGACTTTCCTTCCGACTCCGAACTGTCCTTTTTATACAAAAATGCCTCCCTTTTTGTTTTTCCTTCACTTTATGAAGGTTTTGGTATCCCCCCACTTGAAGCTATGCAAATCAACTTACCAGTCGCCTCGTCTAGCAGCTCTTGCTTACCAGAAATTTTAGAAGATGCGGCTGTTTATTTTGATCCTAACAATTATCCTGAAATGGCTGATACAATTTATAGTGGCTTAACCAACCAAAATTTACGTCAAAACCTGCAAAAAAACGCTATCAAACTTCTGGCTAAATATTCTTGGCACGAAACTGCCAAAAAAACTAGCCAAATCTACTTAATGGTGGATAAATCATCAAATTAATTCGTGCAAAATACACCTAAATAGTGTATAATATTAGCATGACTAAACGAAAAATAAATCCTCGCCCAGAAGTGCGTTGTTGTGCTACCTGTGGCAAACGTGGGCATAATCGCTCCACCTGTCCAGAAATAGCAAAAACAACTAACGTAAAAACTCAACCGACATTTACCCCGGTTAAATTTTTTGTTCATCACGTTACTACATCCTCTTCCCATTCTCCACATGTGGTAAATCTACGCACTAATCAAAGTTCTACTTGGGACAATGTAAATAGCGTGGCACCAAAACAATCCACCAATCCGCTTTACCATTTTTATCACGAACAATCAAAAACATCACCAACAAAAACAGAGATCGCCACCCCACTTTTTGCTGATTTACAAATAAACCAAAAAAATATTACCAAAGATACTATCGTATCTTCCAAACCTCAAAAAATCAAAAAAAACAAACAGAAGAAAGATTATCACCTTAAACAAAAAATATCTAACTTAAAAAACAAAATAAAAGAAAATACTACCAACGCAAACAATGCTGTTAAAAAAGTCATTTTGCAAACTCTGCCGATCAAACGCATGGCTGTTGGCATAATTATCTTAATAACAATAATTATCGCGCCCATTCGAGCTAATAGTTTTTATGAAGATGTTAAAAAAACTACCAATAATATTACCAGAGATAGCACAGCTGGATTTGCCTCTCTTCAAGAATCAACTATCGCCTTAATGCACGCTGATTTATCAACAGCCGAAAATTCTATCACCGATGCGCTGACTAGCTTCGAATCGGCTGTTTCTACTATGCAAAACAAGCATCGTTGGTTGCAAAGCATCGTTTCGGGGATACCTGTTTTAAGTGGCGAAGTACAAAGTAGACAAAACCTAATTTTAGCAGGTCAAGAATTTGCTTTGGGCAATACCTATCTATTAAAAGGCATTGCCGAAAGCCAAGCTAATGCCGCCGATACTGTTACCAGCCGTATTAATACAATTGTTATCCACCTTAAAGCAGCGATTCCAAATTATCAAAAAGCACTCGATCATTTAAGCAGCGTAAAAACTAATACTCTACCCCTTGCCTATCAAGCACCCTTTAATGAATTTAAGATTTTATTTGCAGCCGGATTAAATGATTTCAAAAATTTAGCCGACCTCGGTCAATCAATTCAAGAAATTTTTGGCGGCCAAGGCACTCGACGATACCTGTTGGTTTTTCAAAACGAAAATGAAATCCGCCCCACCGGTGGTTTTATGGGTAGCTTTGCTTTAATCGAAATCAAAGATGGTAATATCGTTAAATTAACCGTACCTCCTGGTGGCACCTACGATTTAAAAGGTCAATTAGACACATACCTCAAACCACCAGATCCGTTATTACTAGCTAATAAACGCTGGGAGTTCCAAGACTCTAATTGGTTTCCAGATTTTCCCGCTAGTGCCGAAAAAATGCTTTGGTTTTATCAACATAGCCGCAAAATTACCGCTGACGGTGTAATTGCAATTAATTCTAGCGTATTGGAAAGATTATTATCCATTACTGGTCCCATTACCGATACTAAACGTGATATAATTTTGGCCCAAAACAGCGCTATAGATACAATCCAAACTATTGTAGAAACTGGACCAGAAAAACAGGCTAATAAACCCAAACAAATTCTAACAGACTTGGCACCGCAATTTATTGAATATTTCAAAAATGCCAAACCAGCCGATTTATTACCATTATTAGTTAATTTAAATGAGGCACTTGGTAAAAAAGAAATCCAAACATATTTTACCGATACAAAAACCGAACGTACAATTCAATCTTTTGGTTGGGGCGGTCAAATTCTACCCACCACCCCTGATCAAGATTACTTAATGGTGATTAACACTAATATCCAAGGACAAAAAAGTGACGCTCGAATAAAACAAACTATCAGCCACCAAGCAGTAATTGAAGACGATGGTCAAATTATCGATACCGTAGTTATTACTCGCTCTCATACTGGCAGAGCCGAAGAAAATTTGTATGGGGCAAATAACATCGACTACATAAGAATTTATGTGCCGGCTGGCAGTCAATTATTATCGGCTAACGGTTTTAGTTGGCCAGATGAAAAAAAATTTCTTGTTCCAGAAAATTATTACACCAACGATGCTTGGTTAAAAACATTAGAAAAAGAAGTGAATATTGATAGTCAAAGCGGCACAAGGATTACTAACGAATTTGGCAAAACCACCTTTGGTAATTGGATTATTACAGAACCAGGAAAAACCAACCAAGTAGAATTTACCTACCGCCTACCTTATAAATTAGATACTACAGATAATAAAAGCAGCTCAATATTAAGAGATATTATTTTACCAAAAGATTTGGCCGCCCATTATCAGCTTATTGTTCAACGTCAGTCTGGTTGTGAAAGTACTTTCGAAAGTCAAATAATTTTCCCCAATTTTTGGCAACCAGCTTGGAAAGAAGGAGATGGTGTAACCTTGGCCAGTAACGGTATAACTATCGAACCAACAAACCTAGAAACAGATAGAAATTGGGGTGTAGTATTAAAGAAAACAACAAAAAATCAATAATTATTATTTAATATTTTATTATGCCAAACGAAGCACCCATATTTTCATCACAACCACTAAAAGAAGTAGCTAAGCCAAAAACTACTCGCCGCCGAACTACTACAACCCGCCAACGGGCTGCTTTAAAAATCGACAAACCAAGTGCTACTACTACCGCTAAAATTGATCGAAAATTAGACTCGATTTATAAAGACGATAATGGCTCCTTGCCAAATATGAAACAGATAAAAATTAAACGCCGAGGTAGCCCAATTTTACGTTCTTTATTCTGGTTATTTCTAGTTGGTGGTTTATTGGCAGCTGCGGCTTGGGCTGGATTTTTTATAATGCCCGCTAACAAAATTTCTGAAGAAAAGGTTGTTCTTAAAATAAACGGCCCAGAACTATTAACCCTAGGCGCCACATCTACATACACCATCGTTTTCGAAAACAAACAAAATATTTCTCTAAGTAATGTAGTGATGTCGGTACGCTACCCCAAAGGTTTTGTATTTTTGTCCAGCTCGTTGGCCGCTCGCAATCAAAATAAAAACGAATGGGACTTGGGTGCAATTCCCGCCTACAAAAAGAACGAAATTACCATTACTGGCTTAACATATGGCCCAATTGATGAAGATCAATCTTGGCGTGTTTTCTTAAATTATAAACCAGAAAACCTAAATTCCGAGTTACAAAAAATGGCTACCCTAATTACAAAAATTAATGCCACACCATTTATGGTTGCATTGGCTGGACCAGATAAGATAACTGTGGGCGACGAAACAGAATATACTATTACTTTAGAAACTAATAACTCTACTTGGCCAACAAAACTATTTGTCGCCCCTACTTGGCCTGCTAATTTTTACATTACCACCTCCACTTTACCAATAGAAAAAACTAATCATTGGTTTTTAATTTCTACCCCAGCAAACGCAACCAGTACTCCTAACCAATATATTATTAAAGTCCGAGGTAAGTTTAGCGACAGTACCGACACTTCGGCCACTACCAAAGTAGCGCTACTATTGCCTACCGATTCTTCCCCTACCCCATATACCATTGCCACAGCTACAGTTAACACTGAATTAATCAAAAATAGTGTTAACCTTGCTATGGCTATTAACGGATCTTTAACTGGCGTTTCTACTCGCCCCGGTGATATTTTAAATATTACTTTGTCCTTAAAAAATACTAGTGGCAAAGATATTAACAAAGCAGTTGTTAAACTAAACCTAGATGCTCCAGCTTACAAAAAAATCAGTGTTTTGGATTGGAACAATATTGTTGATAAAAATGATGGAGATATCCAAGGTCAACAAATTTCCGACACAATTCGTCGTGGACAAATTATTTGGAGGGGCAGTAATATCGCCGCGTTAAATAAGATAAAAAATAACGACGAAATTACAATTGATGTACGTCTACCCTTAAAAGATATAAAGGCTATTTCTTGGAGCAACATTACTGAATATAAGATTATGGCTACAACCGAAATTACCTATGTAGACGCTACTGGCGCTACCCAAACAATTACTGCCAACCCTACCAATCTCATAATTAATTCCGACCTAAACTTAGAAATTCGAGACAAAGTGGAAAATAACGCTAGCGGCAAAGAAGAGCATGCTATTAACTGGGTTTTAACCAATACTTTTCATGCCTTAAAAAATATTACACTATCAGCTGATCTTTATGGCGATATTTCATGGCAAGGTCCGGAAAAAGTTTCTATTGGCACGGTCAATTATGATGATAAAACCAAAAAATTAATTTGGACAATCCCAGAATTACCAGAAAATGTTGATATCGCTGCTCTACCATTTATAGTTACCATAAACCAAAAGAATCCCACCCAAAATTTATTAGTTTCCAAAGTACGGCTACAAGGCGAAGACACCGTAACTGGAGAAAAACTTGATCTGCTAGGAAACGAGATTGGATTATAAAATAAAAATTATTTTAAAAACTTCTTTACTAATTTTTCTGCTAGTTTAAAATCATTTTTACTTATCCAATTGATCCGCTTATTTCGCTTAAACCAAGTCATTTGTTTTTTAGCATACCGTCTGGTATCGCGTTTTAATATCTCAATTGCTTCAGGCAAACTTAATTCTCCTTTTAAATAATACCCAATTTGGCGATAACCAATACTACTCATACTTGGCAAATCCCAAGGATATTTTTTTACTAACTTTTGAGTTTCCTCTAACAAACCCTCATCCATTTGAACTTCTACTCGTTTATTTACTCGTTCATACAACTCTTCTCGTGGCCAATTTAAACCAATTTGTAAAACATTGTATAACGGCGCCGATTTTGTTTGTTGGGGGACAAAAGAATCGCCGTTGGTTATTACCACTTCTAACGCCCTAAGTACTCGTCGGGGATTTTTTAAATCAATCTGTTTAGCGCTGGTTGGGTCAAGACCTTTCAATAATTTTACTAATTCTAATAAAGGTTTTTTCTCTAAACTCTCACGTAATTTTTTATTTGGCAAAACTTTGGGAATATCTAAATTATCTATAATGGCCCATATATATAATCCCGTACCACCAACAACAATTGGAACCCTACCGCGCGATAAAATATTATCGACCACTTCCAAAGCTAATTGTTTAAAATCCGCCAAGCTAAAGTCTTTATCAGGTCTTACAATATCCATCAGATGATGCACCACACCATCCACAACATATTCTTGATTCTTAATTCTTGATTCTCGCCTCTCTTTACACACTGGCTTCGCCGTTGCAATATTCATCTCTTTATATACTTGTCTAGAATCAGCGTTAACAATCTCGCCATTGTATTTTTTAGCTAAAGCAATACCTAGATCTGTTTTACCAGAGGCAGTCGGACCCAACACTACAATAATTTTCGGTAATTTACTTTTTGGCATATTATTTTATTTGCACACCTTTTAGCCTCCACATCTCGGCCTGGTTAATTTTAACTTGCACAATTTGACCAACTAAGTTTGGCGCGCCTAAAAATTGAACGACTTTCATTTCTCTGGAATTACCAGAGCAAATACCTTCATTACACTTCTCTACTAATACCGATACTACTTGTCCGTTATATTTTTGATTCTTTTTTAAAACAATTTCTTCCATCAAATGTTGCAAAATTTCCCAACGTTGTTTTTTAACAATTTTTGGAACATCATCCTTAAACGCTTGGGCAGCAACTGTACCACTGCGTTCGCTATACCTAGCAAGATAAACAATATCGAAATCACATTGCTTACACAAATCCACTGTATTTTGAAATTGTTTGTCTGTTTCGCCACAAAAACCTACAATAATATCTGTCCCGATGGCAATTTCTGGGTTGGTATTTCTAATTTTTTTAATTAAATCAATATAGTATTCACTGGTATAATGCCGATTCATTTTCTTTAAGACTTCATTGTCACCACTTTGTACTGGAAGATGCAAATAATTTAATTGTTTTGGAAAATTTAGCGCTCGAATTTGATTATCATCAAAATATTGCGGGTCGGCAGCAGTCCAGTGAACACGTTCTAAACCATCTATCGAATTTATTATTTTTAATAAATCAGCAAAATCTTCACCGGTACTAGCATGGTAATTGTTTACCACTTGCCCTAATAATACCACTTCTTTTACTCCTGATTCTGCTGCTTTTTTTATTTCATTAACAATCTCTACCACCGGACGATTACGCTCTCGCCCACGAGCATAAGGTACTACACAATAGGTACAAAAATTATTACAACCAGTTTGAATGGCAATACTGGCGCGATATGGTACACCACGACTAGGGTTGATTGATAAATAATCTTGCAAATCGGTAAAACTATTCGGTAATATTTCTGGGTTTAATTCGGCCAAACGTTTGGGTAATAATGTTAATTCTTCGATCGGAAAAAATAAGTCTACGCCAGGCAGTCTTTTTTGAATTTTGCCATTTTTATCTCGCCCTGGCATACAACCAGTAACAGCAATAACTAAATTTGGCTTGTTTTGCCTATATTCTTGCCAATTACGAATAAATCCCCACACTCGATCTTCGGCGCTTTGGCGAACACTACAGGTATTAACAACAAGTAAATCTGCTGTTTCTGAACTTTTTGTCTCTTGTAAACCCAAAGATAACAACAAACTAGCAACCCGTTCGGAATCATTGCTATTCATCTGGCAACCAAAAGTTAAAATGTAAAAATATTTTTGCTCCATAACAACAGAAATCATACTAGAATTAGCCAAAAAAAGCAAGTTTAATTGACTTTTAGGCTAAAATATAATAACATACAGTTATTAAACAATCACTCTTAATATATAATTATATGGCATTTGGAGCCGAAGGTCTGTCACCTAAAGACATCGAAGAATTATCTGCTATACCACAACCAAAAAATACTGGAGAAAAACCTCACTTTTCTGTTCCAGAAAAACAACAAATTACAGAGGAAGTTTTAACAGAAATGATCAATGCGAAATTAGGAAGCTTGCTAGCTAGTACTGGTAATGTATCCGGAAATATTTTAACAGCCAGCGAAAAAAATATATTTTGGAAACAAGAGGCTCCTACACCTACAGAAGTTATTAATTATATAAAAACAAAAAAAGCACAAACTGGTGAAGAAGACTTCTATTCTTTTGCAGATCCAAAAATAATTGAGGATATTATTATTGAAATAGCTAAAGAAAAAAGAATAAAAAGAGAACAAGAAAAAAAGGAAGGGATTAAAAGTTATGAAGAAATACAAAAAATGATCTCCGAACAAAAAAATAATGCGGTACAACCAGAAGAACTAGATAAAAATCCAGCGCCACCAATTTTAAAAACGCCAAAGATTGACCTTGTGGCTGAAGCTTTTAAAACAGAAGGTGTGAAAAAATCAATTTACCCCAATGAAACCAATGAAAAAATTGGTTGGTTTAAAAAAATATTTGGCAAGCAAGAAGTTAATAACACTGCACCAATAATTGTTAAATCAGAAAAAATAAAATCTATAGAATCCGACCAAAAACAATTATCAAAATTACTGCAAAGTTTGAAGGATATTTATAATATCAAAATGGACGAAAACGGCAAAATAGGATTTTGGTCACAAAAGGAGTACAATCGGCTACACCTCTCTGGCGATCAAATGTTTTCTGAATTAATGAATAAAATTATAGCTCTACAAACTAGTTTGGCTCTAGCAAATAGCTCCGAAAAATCAATTACTGCACCGATGGATAGATATAGACAAGATACTAACAAAGATATAGCCAACACCGGTAAAGGTGTAATGAGATAAAAAAATTAAAAAAGACCTTGATTTAAAATTTCAAGGTCTTTTTTATTTAAATTTTATTTTCTTGTTTTTATCTCTTCGGTTACTTTTTTTACAAAATCTTCTTTACTCATTTTTTCCTGATTTTCTTGGCCACGCACCCGGATCATCCATTCTTCGCCAGATAATTCTTTATCCCCCACTACCACAATATAAGGAATTTTTTGAGCCACAGCTTTGCGCACTTTGTTGCCAACAGTTTCATCGGCACTATCTATTTCTACTCTTATTCCTTGTTCTTTTAATTCTAACATTAACTGCTTGGCACCTTCGGCATGCTTGGCAGAAACAGGGGCTAATAATATTTGTACTGGTGCCAACCAAATTGGCCAAATACCAGCATAATGCTCGATTAAAAAGGCCATAAAACGTTCGTGGGTAGAAAGTGGAGCGCGGTGGATAACAAATACTTCATTATTTTCTTTACCACTTTCATCGATGTACTTTAAACCAAAACGTTCTTTGGCTACAAAGTCTAACTGCACAGTTGACATTGTTTCTTCTCGACCAATAATTGATTTAAATTGAACATCAACTTTTGGGCCATAGAATGCCGCTTCATTGTCGGCTTCAATAAATTTAACATCCATCTCTTGCAAAACTTCTCGAATCACCTGCTCCGAATACTGCCAATTCTCTGGTTGATTAACATATTTATCCAAATGATCTGGGCTCCATTTGGATAGTCTAAACCAAAAATTTTCTAAACCAAAAATTTCAAAATATTTAATAATCATTTCTAACACACCTTTAAATTCATCTTTAATCTGATCTTTACGGCAATACATATGTGCATCATTCATTGCCAAACAACGTACCCGGAGCAACCCTGCTAATGTTCCGGATAATTCATTACGATAGCACTCACCATATTCTGCGATTCGAAGTGGTAAATCACGATAACTATGTAAATTATGATTAAAAATTGTATGATGGTGAGGACAATTCATGGCTTTAAGATAATAAGTACCATCATCCATAACCATGGCTGGATACATGCTATCTTTATAATAAGGCAAGTGACCAGAAGTTATATACATTTCTTCTTTAGCCAAATGAGGTGTACGCACTCGAACAAAACCAGCACGATTTTCATATTCAATTGCTAAATTTTCAATTTCATTACGAATAATAGTGCCATTAGGCAACCACATTACTAAACCCTTACCCACTCGATCATCAAAGAAAAATAGATTCTGTTCGGCGCCAATTTTACGATGATCACGACGTTCGGCTTCGACTAACATATTTAGATATTCATCCAATTCTGATTGGGTGGCGAAGCAAACACCATAAATTCTTTGCAACTGTTTATTATTGGCGTCCCCTCGCCAATAAGCACCAGCTAATTTGGTTAATTTAAAGACACCGATTTCTTTAGCGCTATCTACATGGGGACCACGACAAAGATCGGTAAAATCTCCGGTTGTATAAAGCGACACACTTTCTACATTCTCTCCCAAATCTTTTACTTCTTCTGCAGACATTTTAGTAGTACCTTTTTCTTTTAAATCACTTAAAAGCAACACCTTGTAATCTTGTTTTTTGTCAGCAAAAAATTTAATAGCTTCATCGATTAAAATTTCTTGACGAACAAATTTTATTCCACCTTGTTGTAATTCTTTGGCTTTATCTTCAATTTTAACAAGATCATCTTCGGTAATATTTTCTGGAAATTCGATATCATAATAAAAACCATTTTCTACTACTGGCCCAATACCAAATTTGGCTTCTGGATATAAGGCTTGCACCGCAGCAGCTACCAAATGAGCGCAGGAATGACGCATTGTTTCGAGTTGTGATTTGTCCATATTAAAAAGGATTAAGGATTAAGGATTGAGGAGTAAGTAATTAAATAATTACTCCTTATTCCTTATTCTTTATTCCTTAATAAAAACCCCCATACCTCAAAATGAGATATCGGGGTCACAATTTGCATTGAGACGGTTCCACCCAATAGTTTAACTTATTTATTTGGTTTAGCCCGCCCTATTGGCAGATTCATTGCTGAAAAGCGTTTGGTAGACGCTCCAATCACCTTATATTTATCTTATCTTAAACCTAAACAGCTGTCAACACCCGCTACTATTTTACACTTTTTACTACTATTTTAATATGATCAGGGACAGTTGGAGAAGTACTCATCCAAGAAGGGGTAAACTTAACTTCTACACCAGAAACATGATCCAAACCTAACGCATAACGTTCTATTTCTTCTCTAGATTTACCCAGAAAATTTTGAGCAGACAATTTGTCTGCGTTAGCATCTAAAGTTACACCAACATCCTGATAAACCGACAACTGAGCGGTGCTATTAATTAAATCGTAAGATAAGATTGACAATTTAGGATCAATTTTTACTGATAATAATTTTTCTAAACTTACATCAATTTTACTAGAGACTTCTTTGTTTAACAAAGCGATTAGTTCCTCTTGGTTATAACTTACTATTATCACGTTAACATTACCACTTACAACAAAATCGCTAACTTCCTCCCCTACTTTATGATTAATGGCCACATTCTGATTTGTAACTAAAAATAATTTTTTACTACCTGTATCAGTACTATATTGTTTTTCTAAAGATTGTTTTACTTTTTCACTAAAATCAACTTTGGCAGATTGTATATCGGTTTCACTTAGCACTCCAACCGAGCGAACGCCTCCCACCATATTGGTCATACTTTCTGCATAAACTATTTTTTGGCGATCGATAGACAAACCAGGAATAACAAAAGTTGATGGACCAATCTCACTAGATTTGCCAACCTGATCGGCATATACCTTAGCCTTAACTTCACTATTAGCTGGTACAGTTATACGATCAACTAAACGGAACAAAACTCCGTTGGGTGTTAAAAGTCTGGTAGTTTTAATTAATATTTGATCGACATTTCCTTTGTTGTAAACAATCACTTCGCCCATGGCTGTGCCTTCGGTGGTTTTATTACCAGTAGGAAAATAAGTTTCTGACCAATTAACCGTGGTAGAGGTTACGGAACCACTAATTACACCTGCTTTAGCCTCTTTATCTACGCTTACTGTCAAATTAACGCTTCTAGTATCTTCTTTGGACACAATGGTAATTGTGGTTCGTTTGGAAGTAATAAAAATTACCACACCTAACAATACTACTGTTAAAAATAAAAACGACAAAGCAATCGTACGATAAAAACGCACGGAAGGTTCAAAATGAGCTCTTGTTTCAGCATGACGAACGATCATAGTTGAATTTTTAATTTTTAATTTTTAATTTTTAAAAATATTTAAAAATTATAAATTATAAAATTAAAAATTTCACTCTGTTACTCTAAATACTTCATCAATACTGGTTATTTTATCTAGTGCTTTCAGTATTCCGTCTTGCGCCATTGTTACCATACCAGCTTTAATAGCTAAATCTTGAATGGTAAATTCGGAGACTTGATTACTTAAAATAATTTGTTCAACTTCTTTAGTGATAGTAAAAATTTCATAAATACCCACTCGCCCTTTATAGCCCAAACCACTACATTTTTCACAACCACTACCTTTATAAAAATGTAAATTGTCTAAATCAACTTTATTTTTTTCAACTTCAGGTAGAGTATTTAGAGATTCTTTAATACGAATCATTTTGTCTGGTTGGATGTCGTCTTCAACAATACAATTTTCACAAATTCGTCTTACCAATCGCTGCCCAATAACCGCGTTTAATGCTGGCGCAAGTAAAAATGGTTTTACACCCATTGATAAGAAACGAGGTATAGCACCAGAAGCAGAATTGGTATGAATTGTAGAAAGCATTAAATGTCCGGTTAAAGCTGCCTGAATAGAAATCTCCGCACTTTCTAAATCGCGAATTTCGCCTACCATACAAATATCTGGATCCTGCCGCAAAATACTTTTTAAACCTTTAGCAAAAGTATAATCATGACTTGTATCTACTTGGCTTTGGTTAATCCCTTCCATTTTAATTTCGACCGGGTCTTCCAAAGTAATAATTTTTACTCCCGGCTTGTTTAGTGTCCGTAAAATTGCGTACATCGTAGTAGTTTTACCAGATCCTGTTGGGCCAGTTGTAATAATCATACCATTTGGACGAGTAACTTCTTTTTTCAATCTTTCATAGGCTTCGCCACGCAAACCCAATTCATCAAAAGTTACACCTTTGCTACCACTATGCAAAATACGCATTACCACGCTTTCGCCATACATAGTTGGCAAAGTAGACACACGAATATCTAGGCTACTACTACTAAGTTTTAAGGTTACTCGACCATCTTGAGGACGATCGGTAATATTGATTTTTAAAGCGGCCAATAATTTTATTCTAGATACAAACTGTTTCCACTGCTCTTTTGGTAATTCGGCCACATCTTGCAAAATACCATCAATTCTATAACGCACAGCTATTCCTTTTTCTTCGGCCTCGATATGAATATCAGAGGCGTCTATCTTTAAGGCCGACGCTATCATTAAAGTTAAAATATCGGTAACTGAAACATTTTTAAATTGAGCTTGTAAAGTTTGCAAACTGCTGGTGCTAGCACTAAAACGGCTTAATTCTTCATCGGTAATATTAATATCTTTGGTAATCGGTTTAACAATTGGTAGAGTGGCATACAATTTAAACACCCGCTCTAAACTATGCGCAGAGATTAGATAAATACCCACAGTGGCATGATGACGCTCGCCTAATTGGTAAATAAAATCATCGTCTGGTGAAATTGGCTCAAGCACCCCTACTCTAATTTCGCCAGCTGAAAAATAAAAACAAACAATTTTTTTATCCCTTGCAATTTCTTCTGGAATAACACGTAAAGCCTCGGCTGAAACTGGAAAACTGCTTAAATCAATATATGGCAAATTAGCCGCGGCGGCTTTGTTTTGTGCTTCGTCTTCTTTTTCTTTGATGCTAATGTCTTCAATTTTATGAGCAAACTTAACTTGCGGATCGTCTAAATCAACCTTCGGCGGAACCGCTGGTTTATAACTCTTTCCTGTCGACGCTTCGGCAGGTGGTTTTATTAAATCGCTAATAGAAGGAAGATCGGAAGTCATAATTTAACCACGACTAATTAAACGTTTGGCATAATGCGCCAAACGAGCCACCACGCCTTCGTGATGCATTTTCATAAACAAATAAGTCCAAGCACTGGTGGTAAATGCATTGAAAAAACCACCTAAAATAACTACCAATAAAACAAACAATGTTAAACCCAAAATCATACCAATATTAAACAGAATACTAACACCGCTTAAACCAGCTACTAGCCACATTAAAAATGAAGGAATGAAGATAAAAAATGAACCAACTACTACTGCACCAACTAATAATAAATTTAAGAAAAATAATAACAAACCGGTTTCAAGCGAAACTAAAATATGTTTGGAGAAAAGATAAAAACCGCGTCTGACTGCTCGCAAAAAATGATTCTGTTCGACTACAGCATAGCCACAGGCATAAATTGCCGCAGCTTCAAACATTAAAGCAATAAATAAAGCTAAAATACTAAAAACAACCAAACCAATAATATGAACTAGATTGTCTAAATTAGCTAACCAAAATACTCCACCCAAAGAAACTACAATTGCCAACTGTAAAATTTTATTTATTACGATTAATGCTAAAACAGTCCAAAACCTTTTTACACCAATATGCCAAGCAACAGTTAGCGATAAACGTGTTTTACTTTGAAACCAAGCGGCCGTAATAGCAATTAAAGCACTTCTAGAAACTACAGCCACAAATACTACTGTTAGCCCGATTAAAAGCACTATACCAACTAACCAAAGAGTTAAAAATACTGCAGCCACACTATTAATTGGTATAGTTAGTAATGCCCTCCAATTATTAATCAAACTAAACGGCCCACTATAATCTGATGTGATCATGAGATTTACTTGGCCCACTAAATCACTTAAGCCCCATTGCCCCAAAAAAGCAGAACAAACACCCAAAATCCAAAGTAATTTATTGTGCCAAACTAAATACCAAGTTTGTTGTAATGCTTGGCGATAAGTTGGTTCGTGCATACAAAAAAATTGTTATATTGTTAAATTGTTATATTGTTAAAAAATACCGTTTACTAAGCAATTTATCAATATAACAATTTAGCAATTTACCTATATATTATTATACCACGTTTTTGCTTATAAAACAAAAGGGCGTGGATAAATCCACACCCTAAAATTTAAATATTTCACGAAATATTTATACAGTTGGTCTCGCGCCCAAAATTGCTTCAATTTCTTCTTGCTCAATAGTTTCTTTTTCCATTAAGGCCACCACAATTTTTTCTAGAGCTTCACGATTAGCAGAAACAGTTTCTCTAGCACGTTTTTCGGCTTCGGCTAATATCTCTCCTACTTCTTTATCGATTAATTCGGCTGTCTTGTCGCTATAATCTTGTTGTTCGTGAATTTCTTTGCCCAAGAAAATCATTTCTTCTCGTTCGCCATAGGTACGGGCACCTAGCTTATCGCTCATACCATAGCGCATCACCATATCGCGAGCTACTCGGGTAGCGTTACGCAAATCTGAAGACGGACCCGTAGAAATCATCTCATCACCAAAAATCATTTTTTCTACAATATACCCACCCATCATCATAGCTAATTCGTCTTTAAATTGAGCCAGGGTATGATAATGTTTGTCTTCGGTTGGCATTTTAAGAGTATAACCACCAGCATTACCACGAGAAATAATAGATACTTTACGAATTGGATCGCCATGTACCATAAAGTGTCCAACTACCGCATGACCGGCTTCGTGGTAAGCGGTCATCTTTTTTTCTTGTTCAGAAATAATTCTGCTTTTGCGCTCTGGGCCAAGTAATACTTTTTCTACACTTTCCAAAATTTCATCTTCGCTAACAATGTTTTTATTTCGACGTACTGCTAAAATAGCTGCTTCATTTAACAAGTTGGCTAAATCTGCACCAGTAAATCCAGGGGTACGTTCGGCTAATTTTCGCAGAGATACTTCTTCGCCAATTGGTTTGCCAATGGCATGGATTTTTAAAATTTCTTCTCGATCTTGAATATCGGGCATATCAATTACAACGCGACGATCAAACCGACCAGGGCGAAGCAAAGCTGGATCAAGCACATCTGGTCGATTAGTAGCAGCCATTACAATTACCCCAAGGTTTGGCTCAAAACCATCCATCTCTACCAAGATTTGATTTAATGTTTGTTCACGTTCATCATGCCCACCACCCAAACCGGTGCCACGACGGCGACCGACTGCATCAATTTCATCAATAAAAATAATGGCTGGAGCCGCTTTTTTAGCTTTGCCAAACAAATCACGCACTCGCGAAGCACCTACACCTACAAACATTTCCACAAATTCCGAACCACTCATATGGAAAAACGGCACATTGGCTTCACCAGCAACTGCTTTGGCTAATAATGTTTTACCAGTACCTGGCGCACCCATAAGTAAAACACCCTTAGGAATTTTGGCACCCATATCGGCGAACTTTTTTGGATCACGCAAAAAACCCACAACTTCTTCTAATTCATTTTTGGCTTCGCGTGCGCCAGCCACATCGGCAAAAGTTTTCTTTTCTTTGTTTTCTTCTGGTTTAACTTCACGCGGATTGCTTTGACCAAAACCCATTGCCCGATTATTCGAACCTTGCACGCTTCGAGTCATAAAGTACAAGAAAACCATGATGATAATAAGGGGTAATAAAGCTGGCACCAAATTTGATACCCAAAATTTCCAAGAACTTTCATCTTTAATTTCGATTGCTAAATTTTTACGAGCTTCATCGGTGGCACCATAATTTTTTAACAATTCACCAAAAGATTCAGTTGGTTCTTTCTTAACTTCCTGAGCCTTGGCAGCCGGATCTTTTAAGGTTACTTGGACTATATCTCCTGCTACTACTACTTTTTGAACTGCACCAGCATTAATTTCGGTAACTAGTTTGCTAATATCTATTACTTCTGGTTTTTTGGTATCGCCTACTTTAAGCATACCCAAAACCCCAGCCACCAGTAAAAGCACTAAAAAGACATAAAGAAAATTTTTGAATAATTGGCGCATATGGTTTTTTAAGGAATAAAGAATAAGAAGTAAGGAATGAACCTAACCTGCCGGCAGGCAGTGAATAAGTGATATATTACCCCGAAATAGAGAAAAAATCAAGGGTTGGGTGACAAACAAAAAGGACACAGACTAAACTGTATCCTTTTTAGATATATACTTAACCAGCTAAATTATTCGGCAGCTTTTTCTTCGTTTGCTTCTGGTTGGGCTTCTTCGGTTTTCGGTTCTGCCTCTGGTTTGGTTTCTTCGTCGGTTTTAGTGGCTTTTTTAGCGCTTTTACCCTTAACACCAGCCACTCGTAAACCCAAACGATGCTCCATTGGCTCAACCGATACTACTGCAAAAGTAGCTTCTTGGCCAACTTTAAATTTATCGTGGATGTTGCCTATTGGCGCATCGGATAATTCGGACACATGGGCCAAACCATGGATTTCTTTGTCTAAAGCAACCATCAAACCAAATGGTTCAACTTTGATAATTTTACCAGTTACTTCATCACCGATTTTATATTTTTCGGCCACTTTTTTCCAAGGATCATCTACCAAACGTTTGATAGATAAATAAATCTTAGAATGATCGAGTTGAATAATTTGAGCTTTTACTTGATCGCCAACTTTTAAAATATCTTTTGGATGATCAATTCTCTGCCAAGCAATTTCGGAAATATGTACCAAACCTTCCAAACCTTCACCGAATTTGATAAAGGCACCAAAGGAAGTAAGGGCACTAACTTCGCCACTAACTGTATCCCCTGGTTTGTAGGTATCGAGTACTGCTTTTTGAGAATCTTCCCAAACAGCTCGTTCGGAAACGATTAATTTTTCTTCTTTTTCATCAACATCAATTACCTTAACTTCTAAATCATGGTTAACCATTTCGTTAAGCTTGTCTAAAATACGATTTTTATCTCCACCAGCTACTCGTGGATAATGATCTGGATTTAATTGAGATACTGGCATAAAACCAGCTAAAGCTTCTACCTTCATCATTAAACCACCTTTGTTGGCAGCAGTAACTTTGGCTTTGATGGTTAAACCATCTTTCATGATTTTCTTCATTTTATCCCAAGCACGTTGGAAGCCAGCAATACGGAAAGAAAGTTCCATTTCGCCGTTTTCATTTTCTAAATCAATTACAGTGGCTTCAACTGGGTCGCCAGCTTTAAGCGCATTGTATTCGCGTGATTCGGTGAATAATTCATGCCCACGGATAATACCAGTGGTTAAGCCTTCGATATCGACACGCACTTCGCCTTTGTCGACAGAAATAACTTTGCCTTTAACAACATCCCCAACTTTTGGTACGTTGACGGCATAGGTTTGAAACAAAGTTTTAAAATCCTGTTTCACGGATTTTTTGACTTCTTCGGTCATAGAAACAAAAAAAATGCCTTATCCCATCTGTTTATACAGAATTGAGTGCTAACCTCTAAACTGGGCCAGCTTTTAAAGCTAAATTTTATAGGGATATTATAGCGTAAAATGGGGTTGGTGTCAAGGGTGGGGGGGGGTGTGGGGGGGGTGACCCCCAATTAGCAAGTAGCAATTGTGAACGGTTATTTGTTAATTGTTAATTACTCCATAACCAATATTCTCCTAACAATTCCTTTTTTGTGCTCTGCCCATAACCGTGCTGTAACAAACCCAAATAAGATTGCAAAGTTTCAAAAGTTGGGTTTTGTTTTATTCTTCGTAACATTCTTTTTTTCGTAACCTTTCTTAAAATATGATAATTTGAAAAATATACCCAACCCAAAAAATCAACACCAGAAAATATAGTTCGTAAAAATATTTTATTAGGATGCAAAGTTAATTTTAATTTCTCATTTAAAAAATTATCTGCTTTGGGTATTAAATTTTCTAAATATTTTTTATCAGTAGATAAAAATACAAAATCATCGGCATAGCGGATATAATGTTTAACTTTTAATTTGTGCTTAACAAATTGGTCAAATACATTCATATAAACATTGCTAAATAGTTGTGAAGTAAGGTTACCGAGAGGCAAACCGATTTTACATTTGTCATCCCCGCCCCCACCTTCGTGAGGGTAAACTCCGGCAGAATCCAGTGCTTGATTCCCGTTTTCACGGGAATAACAGTTCGTGTGATAACTCTCAACAATATTCTTTAACAACCACACAATATCCTTATCTGGAATATACCCGTCTAAAATATCCAACAAAATTTGATGATCAATACTGGCAAAAAATTTTCTAATATCACATTTTAAAACCCAACAAGTGCAGTGTTTGTTTTTACTAACTTTGTTAAATAGTTCTTTAAATTTATTTAATGCTTTATGTAAACCTTTTTCTTTTCGGCATGAAAAAGAATCAACAATAAAAGTTTTATCAAAAAATGGATACAAAATACGATAAACAGCGCGGTGAAGCAAACGATCGCGGACACTGGCTTTGTGAATATGCCGACGTTTGGGATCGTTGATATAAAAACTTTTGTAGCCACCGTGATCATAAGTTAAATGATCATAAGTTAAATTGACCAAATCATCATGAAGCTCTACAATATTATCCATTAGGTCGCCACTAAACCGCAAAACATCACGCCGATTTTTCTTACCCACGATAAATTCATCCCAAGCCAAGGATAAATTTTCTATACTAACAATATCTTTATACCTATGACTCAATTTTTTTCGACTACGAATCTTGTAACCCCCCCCCTGCAAAATACTACCGAAATTCCCATTTTGAATATATTCAAAGAGGCTTATTTGTTGTGGCATAAATTTTTACCCCATTTGCCACGCCTGTCACGCTACACTTTGGGAGTTAAGATAGATAATTTATTTTTAGAAATTTTGGAAATTACTTTAATCGCCAAATACACCAAACATAATGAAAAATTAAGCTTTTTGCAAGAGATAAGTCGCAAGTTGGATAACTTAAAATTTTTTGTAACATTACTTAAAGAAGCACAGGGATTAGACGCTAGTAAATATGGGCAATTGGCACCAAAATTGGTTAATAGTGGCAAAATGCTAGGCAAGTGGATACAAAACCTTCAACAACAAACTCCTGCCAATTAAGACAGGAGTTAAGAAGAAACTGGCTGCACGCGAACCGACCGTTGTCGTTCCAGTCGTTGCCGACCCAGTTGAAGTTGACGACCAACCGACCACCGTTACGGTAGAGGTACGGCACGTAGAGGTTGCCGTTCGGGTTACGCAAAATATGCAAAATACCTTCTGTAACACCACCCTTTGAATACTCTTGGGGTTGAATTGTATTTGGAGACTTAATCTCCCTAGTATCCCGCACCGAGTGTCTTCATTAAAACATTTTATTCTTGCTCTGCAGCAAACCTTGGCCAACCGCATTCTGAAAAATAAAATGGCGAGATTCTACACGCACAAGCCAATAGCCGGTGCAGTGTCTGTAAAATCTGAATTTAGTTTATCAAAATTAAACAAAAAAGCAAAGGGCCGCATCCGAAGATGCGACCCTGATGAACCCGAGGACCGGACAGACGACACCGCGAAGTGCCAAGTGTCCGAGTGACCTAGGGTCTGGACGACTCGCTGCACGCGAACCGACCGCGGTCGCGCCAGTCGCAGCCGACCCAGTCGAAGAAGACGACCAACCGACCACCGTCACGGTAGAGGTACGGCACGCAGAGGCGGCCGTCCGGGCTACGCAAAACGGTGCCGGGCAGTGGGATGTAGGACACCCCATTGAACTCGGCGGAGAGTTCGTCCTGCTCGTGGACGATGCGCTTGCCGTCGGACAAGCCCAGGTTACCCTGGAGCTCTACGGCGCGCTTGCGCATCTTGTCGGTGTTGATCCAACCCCCGTCGCCGTTCTTGAGATACGACACGGGGCGTAGATCGGCCGTCTTGAACTGCGACGGCTCGACATCCTCGCCCTTCACCACCGTCCAGTTGGCGGGAATGAGGTCGGCAGCGAGACGTTGGGAGGGGGACAATGCGTCGGCCGCTTTGTTATCGACGATCACCTGGGCAATCCTGTCGGGCAGGTCGGGATCGGTGAGGATACGACGGAAGTCGTCGTCACCACCGCCGAGCTTCAGCACCGCGTCCACGATCTTTCCCCAGATCTGGAACACGATCCCGATCGCGGACAGAAACTCGCTCTTTTTTCTGGCCATGACTCGCCTCCCTTGGTGTATGGCATACCTTCCGTCTACGCAACCTGCGCCGACATAAGGTTCGCCAACCTAGCTGGTTTCCCAGCTTTCTTTCTGTATAATTTAGCTTAAATTAGACAAAAAGAAAAGTAGAAAACAACGACTTACTATAGCATATTTTTGTACTTTTGTCAAGGTTTTGTCAAGGTACCCAAATAAAATATGGGGATAAATACTCGCACAAAAATCATTGCTTTTATAAACGTAAAATGGTAAAATATACTCGTTAAATTCTGTCATGCTGAATTTATTTCAGCATCTTAAAAAACAGATCCCGAAACAAGTTCAGAATGACATTTTTACTTTAAAAACTTTATAACTTTAAAAACTTAAAATATGCATATTTCATGGCTTGGACAAACTTGTGTTAAATTACAAACAAAAAATCTCGATGAAGATGTAGTAATTTTAGTCGACCCCTATCGCCCTGCCAAAGGCGAATTTCCTCGTAGTTTTTCTCCACAGATTGCTTTGTTTTCTCATGGTCGCGAAGAAGCGGTTACTTTATCCCAGGATCCATTTGTTTTGGACACACTGGGCGAATGCGAAGTAAAAAATGTTATGACCTATTCTTACCCGGGTGTAGACGGTAGTTTGATTTTTAAAATTAATACCGAAGGATTAAACGTGGTAATGCTTGGAAAAATAAATAAAAAAATTGAAAACGGTTTACTTGAACAAATTGGTAGTCCAGATATTTTGATTTTGCCAGTGGGTGGTAATAATATTTATTTGGATCCATCCGATGCGGCTATGATGGTAACCACTATCGAACCGCGCATTGTTATTCCAGTTGGATACCAATGTGACACCGAACCACAAGTTTTGCCAGTTAGCCAATTTATTAAAGAAATGGGATTAAAACCAACTACTACCGATAAAAAAGTAATTATCAAGAAAAAAGATTTACCAGTCGAAGAAACCCAATTGATTATTTTAGAAAAAAATTACTAAATTATGCCAGCGGTAAAAAAACAAAAACAAACTACCGCCGCGAATAATACACCAACCGAACCAGTTGATATTCTTTCCCCCTATATTGCTTCGCAAAAAAAACCAACCTATTGGTTGTGGATTGGGGTAATTGGTTTGGCGATGATTATTTTTGGATTTTGGATTTGGTCACTTAGTTTAAATTTAGCCTGGTTTAATTGGAAAAAAACTCCAGAAAACAATTTACTAAAACAAACCCGCACCGATTGGGACCAATTGTTTACTGCCGCCCAAATCGAAAATCAAAAAATAGAAGCGGAAAAGAAAATAAAAGAAATTATTAGTCAAATTGAAATTGCAAACACAACTACGACTGTTGCTACAACTACTACATCAACTACTATAAATACTACTACAAATAATTAATGATAATTTATTTATGCAAGATAAAATCGAATTACCAAAGGGGTCTATCGGCAAACTAACTGCCACGCCACTTGTAGATGAAATTAAACAATCGTATTTGGAATATGCCATGAGTGTTATTATTTCTCGTGCTTTGCCAGATGTACGCGATGGCCTTAAACCGGTGCACCGTCGTATTCTTTATGCCATGTTTAACATTGGCCTCCGCCACACTGCCAAATACCGCAAATCTGCTCATGTAGTCGGTGAGGTGATGGCCAAATACCACCCTCATGGTGATGCCGCTATCTACGACTCTATGGTTCGCATGGCCCAAGATTTTTCTATGCGCGAACAATTAGTAGATGGACAGGGTAACTTTGGTTGTTTTACAAAAGACACTAAAGTTAAATTAACCGACGGACGCAATTTAAGTTTTGAAGATTTGATCAAAGAACACCAACAAGGAAAAAAGAATTATACTTATACTGTTAATGGTGCTGGTTTAATTTCGGTGGCTGAAATTATCAACCCAAGATTAACCAGAAAAAATGCTGAAATTATTAAAGTAGTTTTAGACAATGATGAAGAAATCAGATGTACCCCTAATCATTTATTCATGTTAAGAGATGGCAACTATTTGGAAGCCAAAGATCTAAAACCAAAAACTTCATTAATGCCGCTTTACGAAAGAATGTCTGAAACAACCGACAGATTAAACCGAGCTGGATACACTTTGATATTTCAAAATAAAACTAAAGAATGGATGCTGGCTCACCATTTATCAGATAATTTTAATTTAAGTAATCATAAATATAGCAAGACAGATGGGAGAGTGCGACATCATAAGGATTATAATAAATTAAACAATAGCCCAGAAAATATTCAAAGAATGAATTGGGGCGAACATTGGAAAACACATTACGAACACGCTTCAAAAATGCACCAAAATGAAGATTACAAAAAAAGCATTGCTTTAGGACGAGAAGAATTTTGGGCTAACCCAGAAAATCGAAAAAAATATTCAGAAAATTTAAAATTAAGAAATATAAAAAATTGGGAGAACCAAACCTACCGAGAAAAAATGATTGCCGGATTAAGCCGTATAAATAAAGAATACATTTTAAATCATCCAGAAAAAAGATTAGAATTTGCTGAACGTGGATCAAAAACTTTAAAGAAACTTTGGCAAATTCCAGAATACAAAAAATTATTTAACGAAAAAATATCAGCCGCTAATAAATTGCGAGAAACTAATAACACTGGCAAAAAGAAATTCCTAAATGTATGCAAAGAAGCGTTCCAAAAATATCATACCCTAAATCAAAAATTATACGAGGAACTAAGAAAAATTGTATACCCATACGGAGCGGCCACCACTTGGGCAACTGGATTTGAAAAATATTACACCAATAATCTAGATGTACTATTACAAGATCTAACCAAAAATCACAAAGTTAAGGAGGTTGAAATATTAAATCAACAAGAAGACGTTTTTGACTTGACTATTGAAGATACCCACAACTTCGCGCTGGCTTCTGGTATTTTCGTACACAACTCTATGGATGGTGATAGTGCAGCTGCAATGCGTTATACCGAGGCTCGGTTAAAAGCGGTGGCCGAAGAAATGTTGTTTGATATTGAAAAAAATACGGTTAATTTTATTCCTACTTACGACGGTTCGCACAACGAACCAACTGTACTCCCAGCCAAACTGCCAAACTTACTGTTAAACGGTACTATGGGTATTGCGGTTGGTATGGCTACTTCTATTCCACCACACAATTTACGCGAATTATGCGATGGTGTAATAAAATTAATTGAAGAACCAAAATCTACTGTAGAAGATTTGGGTGAAATTATTAAAGGCCCCGACTTCCCTACTGGTGGTATTATCTATAACAAAAAAGATATCATGACTGCCTATGCCACTGGTCGTGGCGGGGTGGTGATGCGCGCTCGCGCCGAAATTCAAGAAGGTCGTGCCGGTTCTTATCAAATTGTTGTTACCGAAATTCCTTATCAAGTAAACAAAGCCGAAATGATTGAAAAAATTGCGACTTTGGTGCAAGAAAAAAAGATGGAAGGCATTCGTGATTTACGCGACGAATCCAACAAACACGGCGTACGCATTGTAATTGATCTTAAAAAAGATGCCTACCCACAAAAAGTTTTAAATCAACTTTACAAGCAGACTGCCCTTCAAACCGCCTTCCATACCAATATGTTGGCATTGGTAGATGGTATCCAGCCACGTGTGCTAAATCTCAAAATTATTTTGGAAGAATTTATTAAACATCGCCAAGTAATTATTCGTCGCCGTACCGAATTTGATTTAGAAAAAGCCAAAGATCGTGCTCATATTTTGGAAGGTTTGAAAATTGCTTTAGATAAAATCGATTTAATAATTGCCACCATTCGCAAATCCAAAGATAAAGATGAAGCCAAAATAAATTTAATGAGTAAATTTAAATTTACCGAAAAACAAACTTTGGCAATTTTAGAAATGCGCCTACAACAATTGGCCAATTTGGAAAGACAAAAAGTAGAAGACGAATTAAAAGAGAAAAAAACAATTATTAAAGAATTGGAATTAATCTTATCTTCCGAATCAAGAATTTTAAAAATTATTAAAACCGAAACTGCTGAATTGCGTGATAAATATGGTTCGGATCGTCGTACTCAAATTGTCACCCGTGGTGTTCAAGAATTTACCACCGAAGATCTTATTCCAAACGAACCTACCATCATCATGACCACCACTGATGGGTATATCAAACGCTTGCCGCCAGATACTTTTAAACAACAATCTCGCGGTGGCAAAGGTGTAATTGGAGTAACCACCAAAGAAGAAGAATCTGTAGCCGAACTTCTAACTGCCAATACTCACGATAACATTTTGTTCTTTACTAATCGTGGCCGCGTATTCCAATTAATGGCCTACGACTTACCACAAGGCAGCCGCACAGCCAAGGGCCAAGCTTTGGTAAACTTCTTACAACTTGCTCCAAACGAACGCGTTACTGCCCTACTCTCGTTGGCCGATACTGCTCAAACCAAATTCTTGGTAATGGTAACCACCAAAGGTGTAATTAAGAAAACTGCTTTAGAAGATTTTGCTAATGTTCGCCGCAGTGGTTTGATAGCCCTTAAATTAAAACTTGATGATAATTTAGAATGGGTAAAACCAACTAGTGGTGTAAGTGACGTAATGATTGCTACTAAAAAAGGCATTGCCATTCGCTTTAAAGAAAGCAACGTGCGCCAGATGGGCCGCACTGCTTCGGGTGTACGCGGCATTCGCTTGCACGCCAACGATGAAGTAATTGGTATGGATGTGGTAGACACCAAAAACAAAAGTTTAGAATTCTTTACTATTGGAGAAAATGGCGTGGGCAAACGCACTCCACTAGCTGAATACAAAACTCAGGGCCGTGGTGGCAGCGGTATCAAAACTGCCAATGTAACAGAAAAGACTGGCAACATTGTGCAGGCACGCGTGGTAGACGGAGTGGATATGAACGACCACGACATTGTAATTATGTCTACCAAAGGCCAAGTAATTCGTATGCCATTTAAATCCATTGCCACTTCTGGTCGTGCCACCCAGGGCACTCGCCTCATGCGCTTTAAAGAAGATGGCGATAAAGTGGTGAGTGTGACGATATTGTAAAAGTTAATAAAAAACCCTGTATCAAGAACGATACAGGGTTTTTTAATTTATTTTGTGTCCTCGGCGCGAATCGCCCGCCCAAGGCGGATCCGCCTTGGGCGGAAACGCTTTTAGTGTCCTCGAGAGGAATTGAACCTCTATTTCGAACTTCGGAGGCTCGAGTTCTATCCGTTAAACTACGAGGACTATTATTTTACACCTTCCGTCTCACCCACCGCAAAAACTTATACAAAAAATATTTCTTTTTACCAATCACTACATCAAATGTTCCCGGGTTTTCTTTTACCTCTCCACCAAACCCTAATTTAAACCGAGTTATACCAGCGTAGGAGTGGCGTTCGTCGTATTCGTGCTCGCTTATTCCTTTTTCCTTACTCTTTACTCCTTTC
>LBTN01000004.1 GCA_000992085.1 Candidatus Magasanikbacteria bacterium GW2011_GWA2_37_8
ACAAGAAGATATGGTGGAAATCATGTTAAATTTAAAGCAATTAGCTGTACGTGTTTATTCCGAAGAACCAGTAACTTTAACTCTTACAAAAAAAGGCCCAGGTGTTGTTACCGCAGCTGATTTTGCCAAGAATGCTGATGTAGATGTAATTAATAAAGATTTGGTAATTGCCACTTTAACTAATAACAAACCTTTTGAAATGGAAGTAACCGTGGCTCAAGGTCGTGGTTATAGACCGGTAGAAGAAAAAGATAAAAAAAGTTATGACTTGGGCACGATCGTAATTGACTCTGTGTATACCCCAGTTAAAGATGTTGGTTACAAAGTAGAAAACACTCGTGTTGGTGATATTACTAACTTCGAGAAATTAACTTTATCAATCGAAACTAATGGTGCTATCAGTCCAGAAGAGGCTGTAAAACAAGCTACCCAAATTTTAATGGATCATTTTTCCATTATCTTAGATAGTATGGGTACAGTTGGCGCTTCCGCTCCGGCAGTTGTTGACACTGCTGCCGAAGTTTCCGAAGAAGCCACCGAAGAAGTTGGCACAGAAGTAGAGACTGATTTAGACAAACCAGCTAAAAAAGCTGTCAAAAAAGTAGCTGCTAAGAAAAAAGAAACTAAGAAGAAGTAATTAATTTTATATGCGACACCAAAAGAACAAAGTTACACTAGACCGAAAAACTGGTCCACGTCGCGCCTTAATGGCAAATTTGGCCGAGAGTTTAATTTTGTATGAAAAAATTAAAACTACCACTGCCAAAGCCAAGGCTCTACGTCCTTTGATTGAGAAATTGATCACCACCTCCAAAGCCAACACATTGGCCGCCCGACGTTTGCTTATGAAAACGCTATACACTCAAAATGCCATCAAAAAAATGATGGAAGTGATTGGACCGCGTTATGTAGAACGTAAAGGGGGATATACCCGCATTATTAAGTTGTCTAATCGTAAAGGCGACGGCGGCGAAGAATCTATTATTGAATTAGTCTAATTATTTTGTATGGCTAGAAGAAAAACAATTGAAATCGACGCTACTGGGCAAGCCCCAGGTCGATTGGCCACCAAAATCGCCATGATTTTAATGGGAAAAAATAGTCCAACCTACGAACCCCATTTAGATTTAGGCGACAAAGTGCGAATTTTAAACGCTAAAGACGTTTTCTTTACTGGTAAAAAGTTAGAACAAAAACTTTATCGTCATCATACTAATCATCCAGGTGGTTTAAAAGAAATTCCTGCTAAGAAAATGATGCAAGATAAACCGGAAGAAATTATCCGTCATGCAGTTAATTTTATGTTACCAAAGAATAAACTGCGCACTCCGCGTATGAAAAGATTGACTTTTAAGTAATTTTATTATGACACAGATAACCAAAGAAACTATTAATCGTGCCGTCGGCCGTCGCAAATGCGCTGCTGCCCGGGTACGATTAACCAAGGGTGAAGGTAAAATTGTTATTAATGGCAAACCTTTATCCGAATATTTTCCTTACTTTGAGGAACAACAAATGGTAATGTCTCCACTTGTGGCTGTTGACAAAGCAAAAGAGTATGATTTTTCGATCAAAGTAGCTGGTGGCGGCAAAAAAGGCCAAGCTATTGCTGTTCGTCATGGTATTGCTCGTGCTTTATTACGTTGGAACGAAGACTTCAAAAAAGCTTTAAAAACCCTAGGGTTATTAACTCGCGATTCCCGAGTAAAAGAACGCAAGAAATTCGGTCTCAAAAAAGCCCGCAAAGCCCCACAGTGGAGCAAACGTTAAACAAACACTTACAAAACCGCCTTCATCTGGCGGTTTTTTGGTATTTGTGATAAAATTTAACCACAATATGTCTTATACTGTCGCTCAAAATACCTCATTTTTAACTGTAGCTTCGGTTTTGCAGAGGGCAATTTCGTTTGTCTATTTTATTGTAATTGCGCGCATTATTGGGGTAGAGAATACCGGGGTTTATTTTTTTGCTATTACTTTTACCACTATTTTTACAGTGGTGGCTGATTTTGGGTTAAATCCGGTATTAACGCGTGAAGCAGCTAGATACCCTGAAAAATCTGAAGAGTTTTTTAGTACCGTATTTTTAACCAAGATAGTGTTTGGCGTGGTGGCGTATGGTTTGGTGGTATTTTTTATTAATCTGTTTAATTATCCAACCTTAACCAAAGAACTAGTTTATTTGTCGGGCCTAACCATGTTTTTTGATAATTTGCATTCCTCTTTCTATAGTTTGTTTCGTGCCCGCAAGAATCTTATTTATGAATCTATTGGTATTACTGGCTCGCAGTTTTTAACTGCTATTATTGGTACAATTGCACTGCTTAACCACTGGCCGCTACTCTGGCTAATTTTGGCCTATACTATTCCAAGCGGATTGAATGTTTTGTATTCTGGTTGGTTTGCTCATAAAATATATAATCTAAAACATTTTTGGTTGTGGCGTAAAGAATTATTTGTTGCCTTTGTGGTTTTTTCTTGGCCCTTTGCTTTGGCGGGAATTATTAGCCGTTTTTATTCTTACAGTGATTCGCTGCTTATGTCCAAAATGTTATCACCTCAAGAATTGGGGTGGTGGAGTGTACCTTACAAAATTACTTTTGCTTTTCAATTTATTCCAGTGGCGCTGGTAGCTAGTGTATATCCGGCCATGAGCAGTTTTTATTTAGAAGAAAAAGAAAAAATCGGTGAGCTGTTTGAAAAATCTTGGCGATATTTGTTAACGATTGTTTTGCCCCTATCTTTTGGTTTGATGGTGTTGGCTTATCCGGTTATTACCAAAATATACAAACCCGAATATGCGCCAGCTGTGCCAGTATTACAAATTTTATTAATCAGTTTAATTTTTGGATTTTTGGCGTTTACGACTGGCGCACTACTTAATGCTACCAATCATCAAAAAATACAAACCAGTTTACTTGGAGTTTCGCTGGTGATTAGTGTAGTACTTAATTTAATTTTATTACCACGATTAGGAATAATTGGAGCAGCCGTTTCGGCTACCATTAGTAATTTTGTATTACTTTTGGGTGGGTTTGTTTTTTCGCGTCGGTATGTAGTAATTTCGGGACGTAATTTATGGAAATATTTTAATCAAGCATTTTGGCCAGCGGTTGTAATGGCGGTGGTTGTTTATTTGTTGGTGCAAAAAATTAATTTTCTTATCACTATTCCAATTGGTGTTTTGGTATATTTTATTCTGTTGTGGTTAACTGGTGGTATTGATCGAGAATTAATTAATAATATTAAAGCTAAAATTAAATTTACTAAAAATTGATAACAATTCTTTTTTGTCATCCCGACTGTAACGGAGGGATCCCTCGGCTTCGCTCGGGATGACAGTGTATGGAATTAAAAATAAAAAAATAGTATGCAAAAAACTTTACTTATTACTCTTGAATATCCGCCAATTGTTGGCGGGATTGCTTCTTATACATATAACCTAGCCAAACACCTACCCGCCGAGCGCGTGGTAGTGTATGCGCCCAAAGTGTTGGGTGGAAGCGAATTTGACCAAATTAACCCTTGGAAAACTTATCGCTACAAACCGTACTGGTCTTTTTTATGGCCCCAGTGGTTACGGTTGTTTTGGCAGGTACGTAAAATTGTTAAACAAGAAAAAATTGAACAGATTTATGTAAATCATGTGTTACCGGTTGGTTATGTAGCATATTTAATTAAAAAATTTTGGCGCGTACCATATACTTTGTTTTTACATGGTACAGATATTAATTTGGCCACCGCCACTTCGGGAAAAAGAAAAAAATTTATTCGTTTATGTCGGTCGGCTTTTTTGGTAGTGGCCAATAGCCAATTTATGAAAGATAAATTAAGTAGTTTGGTAGAAAATTTGCCCAATATTCAGGTGGTTTATCCTTGCCCCGGAGATGAGTTTTTTAATCCACCCGTACCAGCCGAAATCGAGCATTTACGTTCGCAGCTGGCCTTGAATGGTAAAAAAGTAATTCTTACGGTGGCTCGTTTGGCCGAAGGCAAAGGTTATCCGCATTTAATTCGATTGTTACCACAAATTTTAAATAAGGTACCAAATTTGGTTTGGTTGATTATTGGCGATGGGTCAAAGAAAAAAGTAATAATGGAAATGGTGCAAAAAAATAATCTACAAAATGTGGTACGATGGTTGGGACAGATGCCATATAACGAATTACCTAAATATTATCATCTAGCAGATTTGTTTGTATTATTAACTCACAAAGATGAAACCGCCGAAGAAGGTTGGGGTACCGTATTTCTGGAAGCTGGGGCAACTGGTTTGCCAGTGGTTGCTGGGCGAGTGGGTGGTGTAGAAGAAGTAGTGGAGAATTTAAAAAATGGATTATTAGTAGATATTTATCAAGATATGAGTGTGGTTTCGGCGGTGGCAGATTTGTTGCGTGAAAAAGAATATGCTTTAACAATGGGTGAAACTGGTAGAGCAAGAGCAACAGATGAGTTTAGGTGGGAAAAACAAGTAAAAAAATTAGTTTAACTATTAACCCAAGTCAAAAAATATGCCAGATAAATATACTGCGGTATGGGTTTCACATTCTTCAATTAGTGATTGGTTGCGTTGTCCGCAAGCATATTTTTTACAAAACGTTTATCGTGATCCAAAAAATAATCACAAAATAAGAATTACCAAACCCAGTTTGGCTTTGGGTAGTGCGGTGCATGAAGTGTTAGAAGGAATTTCGCTTTTACCCAAAGAAACCCGTTTTAATGAGTCGTTAGTAGATAAATTTGAAAACGCTTGGAATAAAGTAAGTGGCAAAAGGGGAGGGTTTGCTGATTCGGAAAGTGAATATCGATATAAATTACGCGGTCAAGAAATGTTGCGACGAGTAATGAATCATAAGGATATTTTAAGTGGACCAGCCGTAAAAATTAAAGAAGATTTGCCGCATTTTTGGTTATCGGAAGAAGATAATATAATTTTATGTGGCAAGATTGATTGGTTAGAATATTTACCCGAAATTGATAGTGTACATATCATTGATTTTAAAACCGGTAAAAGCGAAGAAGACCCAGATTCGTTGCAGTTGCCAATTTATCACCTGCTGGTTCATAATTGCCAAAAACGTAAAGCTGTTAAAGCCAGTTATTGGTATGTAGAGTCTAGTGATAGTTTGGCCGAAAAAGTTTTACCAGATTTAGAAACTTCCAAAGAAAAAGTATTGGCTATTGCCCGCGATATTAAAATGGCACGACAATTAAAACGTTTTAAATGTCCGGAAGGGGATAGTTGTAAATTTTGTCAGCCATTATTAAATATTACCAAAGGTTTTGGTGAATTGGTTGGTGTGGACGATTATGGTAGTGATATTTATATATTACCTCAAGCCGAAGATAAGGAAAGTGTGATACTTTAATTATGGATTTGATTTCTGTTATTATTCCGATTTACAATCAAGCGTGCGTATTGCGCCGATCTTTGGTATCACTCGTTAATCAATCGTATCGGCCGATAGAAATAATTATAGTTAACGATGGTAGTACAGATAATTTTTCTGAGGTGATAAAAAATATTTTAGCCGAAGAGATTTTTAAAGAATTAAAAATTAAAGTAATTAACCAACCTAATCAAGGTGCGCCGGCGGCGCGGAATCATGGGTTTAGTGAGTCTACTGGCAGCTATGTTATTTTTTGGGACGCAGACACAATTGCTAAACCAGAAATGTTAGCTGTAATGCATCAAACACTTTTAAGCAGTGCCAACGCCAGTTGGGCGTATTCGCAATTTTGTTTTGGTTGGAAAAAAATGCGCGGAAGAGAATTTGATGTTGAATTGCTAAAGAAAAATAATTACATTGATGTTACCAGTTTGATTCGTAGTGATGCCTTTTTGCCCTTTGATGAAAATTTAAAACGTTTTCAAGATTGGGATTTGTGGTTGACTTTGATAGAGCAAGGAAAAAGCGGAAAATTTATTAATAAAGTATTATATAAAAAAATAACTAATCCCATCGGGATTAGTTCGTGGTTTCCTAGTTTCTTTTTTAAATTACCTTGGCAAACAAATAAAGTAAAAAAATACGAAGTGGCCAAAGCAATTGTATTACAAAAACATCATTTAATTTAATTTTGTCGTTCGGAAAAAATATTTCGGATAACGTCTTCCACTGGAATTTCGTTGATCAAAATATCATCAACCGGCAGCTGGTTTAAAATTTCACCAGCTGCTTTTTTTGTTTCACTTTTTTCAATTGCTAAAACAGCATGCCAGCCATCAAAATCTTTTACTTCACCATATTGGGTTAGCTGTTTTTTATCTACCTTACTAGTAAAGGTTAAATCAATAATTTTTTGATGAACATATTTATTCATCAAATCAGATAATTGGCCGTCATAAATAATCACCCCAAAATTTATAATAATCACTCGTTGACATAAAGCCTCGATATCTTCCATGTAATGGGAGGTTAATAAAATAGTGGTATTTTTTTCTCGGTTATATTTTTTTAAGAATTCTCGAATATTGTTTTGAGAAACTACATCCAAACCAATCGTTGGTTCGTCTAATAATAATACTTTTGGTTGGTGAAGAAGCGCTGCTACTAATTCGCATTTCATACGTTGGCCTAAAGATAATTTACGCACTTGAACATTTAAAATGTCTTTAATATTTAAAAGTTCGGTTAATTCTTCAAGTGAATTATCAAATTTTTTCTTATCTAACTCGTAAATTTCTTTGTTTAATAAAAAAGTTTCCATGGCCGGTAAATCCCACCATAGTTGATTTTTTTGTCCCATTACTAAAGCAAATTGTTTTTGATAAGTAGCTTCACGTAACCACGGCGTACTGCCTAGTACAGTGGCTGATCCAGAGGTAGGATAAAGAATGCCCGATAACATTTTTAAAGTGGTAGTTTTGCCTGCGCCATTTGGTCCTAAAAACCCCACCATTTCTCCGGGTTGAATAGTAAAACTAATATCTTTTACTGCTTCAGCAAATAACTTTTCTCGTTTAACTAAAGTTTTTAAAGAGCCAAAAAATCCTGGTTCTTTTTTATAATAATCATAAGTTTTGCTGAGGTTTTTGATGTTGATAATATTCATATAAATTTAACTAGAGGCGCTTGAATAACGTTTAAGAGCATAACGCCAGAATAAAATTGCTAAAGAAAAAATAGTTAAAGAGAAAACTGTCATAATGGCCGCCCAATATATTGGTAATCGTTTTAGTAGAATAGCAACCGGAATATATGAAGTAAAGGCCAGTGGAAAAAAACTGTAAAAAAACCAGCGAGTTTTAGTAGAAAATATTTCTAAAGGATAACGAGCGAAAGAAAAGTAATTCCGAATAGTGTCATTAATATTATCAATTCGTTGAAACCAGAAGGCTAGGGTATTGGCAATAAGAAATATAGAATATAATACTAGAATAGAAAAAGGTAAAAGAATAAAAAATATTAGGTAATTTAACCAGTAAAATTCGAGGTGAAAATAGCTAATAACTACAAAGAATAAAACAACATCAATTAAAATTCTTAAAACCGCCCGCCATAAAAAGTATTTTAGACTAATTAAAAACAACGCACTTACTGGTTTGGTAATATAAAAATCTACCGATCCATCATTAATTATTTCTGGTAAGAAAAATAAATAGTTGAAAAAAACACTTACCAATTCGTCCAATATTGTCCACACCATAAGAAGCAGATATACTTCACCGGCTGTCCAACCGCCGATACTGTTAGTTTGTGAAAAAATTACTTGTACAATAACAAAAGTGGTAAGCAAGCTAACGGTGTTCATAACCAACATTAGCCAAGCATCGTTACGATAGTTGGCAATGTAAGAAAAACTATTACTAAGTAAAACACGATAAATTTTCCAGTATTTTTTTATTGTTTTCATATACCTGAACCATCATACTGGCGCAAACCTCTACGCCATAAAAAACTAACAATTAAAGCAAGTATTAATAGCCATACTATCATAAGGGTTAATCCGTAAAATAATTCATAGCCATGAATTTGTTCTAGAAAAATTTGAGCTGGGAAATAGGCTAGATATTTAAAAGGTAAACAATTGGCAATATTTTGTAAAACAATTGGGAAAAAAGCTAAAGGAGCGAATGCTCCGGAAAAAACTTTGTAAAAGAAATAAATAAAATTATCTAAGGCTTTGTTTTCACCAAACCAAAATGATGTTAGTCCAGAAATCATTTCTAATAAATGCGACATAGTAAGTACGATTAAGCAAACCAAAGCAAATAGTATCCAAGTAAATGGTGATGAAGGCAGGCGGAAATAATCAGGGAAAAAGATGTAAATAATTATTGCTAAAACTGTAACCGGAAAAAAAGAAATTAAACGATAAGAAAATTCATGGATAAAAGCAAAACTAATGAAACTTAGTGGACGAACCAAGTGAATATTTAATTTACCCTGGACAATATTGCGTTGGAAAATGCCACCAACATGAGAAGTACAGGTTTGGACAATAAAGGCCGTGATTAAGTAGTAGGTAATAATTGCAGTTCGGTCAAAACCAGCGATAGAAGTGTTTTGTTTATAAATACTTAACCAAATAATTGGGAATATAATAAAAGGTGATAAATCGGCGATAAACCAAATTAACATTCTCATTCGATAGGCGAGATGTTGTTGAATATAAGTTTTAGTTAGTTGTCGGAATGCTTTTATCACAAGAAAGTTTTGCTAAAAAATAGATAAGTAAAATTATTCCAAACACATGAAAGAAAGCGGGGGAGGTGAGGTTGATAATTAACAATGCGCCAAGCATGGCTAGTAGCAAAGTTTGAGGCTTTGCTTTTTTTATTATTTTAATAATTAATGTTAACCATAGTATCAAACCAATTAATCCCATTTCTGCCCAAATTTCTAAATAGCCCCAATCAAAGTGGGGGGTGGTGATGGTTTGTTTAAATACGGGGCTATACACAGTTACCGTGTCGCCCAAACCAAGGCCTGCAATTGGGGAATTGATAATTTTTTCTTTAATCTTTGGTAAAAGTAACATTCGACTAAGCGAGCTATCTTCGATTGATGGGCTGGCAATACTTTGTAAACGCAGGCCAAATATTTCCCAACCCAAACTCTGGCCACGACTGGCAGTAAAATGAATAGTGGTAAAACCAATTATTAAAATAAAAGCAAAGACAATACTGTATTTTAAACAACTTAACCAGTAATCTTTTTTAAAAAGTAGTAATGTGCCAACAAACAAAGCCACATAATATATACGAGTTAGATTAATTACTAAAACCAAAATAGTAATTATTCCTACGATCCAATTAAGTTTGGTATTTTTTTGTTTAATTAATTCGAATATTATCCAAAGTATTATTGGTACAATTAGCAGATGTTCGTTTAAAACCAAACGAAAAAAATAAAAAGGCAAGGCGGTAATTTTGCCGCCAGCAACATCGCGATACCAGTGATAGTAACTATCTTGTAAAGAAAATAGGCCACTAGAAAAACCAAAAAAAGTACCGGTGATAATAATAAAATTGCCAACTAAAGTGGCAATTAAAATATTTTTGGTTACATTTAAAAATTTCGGATTATTGGTAATAATTTCTTTAAGTGGGAAATAATAACCCAAAAATAAATAGGGGATTAGGTCGGAGATAACGGCGTTTAGATTATGTCCATTTTTAAAACCAATTATGGCAGAGATAATTGCCCAAATTCCAATACCCAAAATAATAAAAAAGAATTTATCGTTAGTAATATCTTTGGTTTTCTTTTCTTTAATTTTTTGTGCTAAAAAAATAGTTAAAGAAAAAATTAGAAGTAGGGTGCGTAGAGTTACACTGCCAACACCTAAATAACTGCCCGACCCGCCTAAAATTATTTCTCCGGCAATTATATACCATCCCCAGTTGTTGTTTTTGATTAATAAATAACTGGTGGCACAAGCAACAATAATTGATAATAAAGTATTAACAATACTAGCGCCAAGCAGCGGAGTTTCGGGTGTAAAAATAAAAGAAAATATTCTTAATAAAAAGAATATAGCCAGAGATAACCAAAAAATCTTTTTTGACATAGTTTAAACCATTTTAGCAGTGTCTAAATCACGAATGCCATTTACCCATGCCAAGGCAGTCATAATATTTTTTCCTTCCGGTTGTAGAGTAATAATTTCTAAAGCACCTTGCCCGCACCCAATCAATATTTTATATTTTTCTAAAATAATTTTCCCCGTAGGTATTTTTTCGGTTGTGGGTTTGATGTTTATTAGTTTGATTCGTTTATCTTTAAAAGTAGTCCAAACCCCTGGCCATATTTCTAAACCACGCCCTAGATTATAAATTTCTGTAGCGGTTTTGTTCCAATCTATCCGCCCGCTTTCTTTGGTGAACATAGTACAAAAAGTAACTTTTGTTTCATCCTGAATTTGAGGTTTGATTGTGCCTTTTAAGTACTTCGGGGTAGCCTCTAAAAGCCCTAAAATTGCCATTTTTAGAAGCTTGGCGGATAAAGTAGTGTAAGTGTCGGTTGGATCGATTTTTAAGGTGTTTTGAAGCAAAATTGGCCCGTGATCCATTTTTTCGTCCATAACCATAATGGATACCCCGGTTTCGGATTCGCCGTTAATTAAAACCGATTGAATAGGGGAGGCGCCACGATATTTTGGCAAAAGCGAAGGGTGGACGTTGATTGATCCAAATTTGGGTGTTTCTACAATTTGTTTGGGGATAATTAGCCCATATTCGCAAACAATATTTAAATCAATATTGGTTGGCAATTTGTATTCTTTTAATTTTTCTGGTTGATCAATTTTTAAATTATATTTTTCGGCCACAATTTTTACTGGTGATTTTTGTAATTCTTGTTTACGACCTACTGGGCGATCAGGTTGGGTAATTACTAGTTCAATATCAAAATCAGCGCTATCAATCAGCGCTTCCAAAATTCCAGCAGCAAAATTTTCTGTGCCAAAAAAAATAATTTTTGGTTTTTCATTTTCCATAATTTTTCTATTCTTGTTTAGCTTCAAAAATGTCTTTAGCTTTATCAATAAACAAAATTCCGTTTAAATGATCAACCTCATGCTGAATAACACGCGCGAAAAAATCTTGAGCAACAAAATTTAATGTTTTACCACTTTCATCCAGTGCCTGTACTTTTATTTTGGTGTAGCGTTTTACTTTGCCAAATAGTTTTGGTACCGACAAACAACCTTCTGTATCCCAAGCGGTTTTTCGGCTAAGTTTTTCCCATTCTGGATTAACTAAAATTAAATCCTGTTTTTTATTTGGTGTAGCCTCTTTGCCGATTACACATAAGCGAATATTGTGGTTTACTTGTGGCGCGGCCAAACCAATGCCGTCGGCAGCATACATTATAGGTACCATTTCTTTAATTAATTTTTTAGCTGTGGCTGTTTTTAAAAAACTCACCTCAATTTCTTTAGAGCGTTCTCGTAAACTTTTTGTTGGTAGAGTAATAATTTTTAACATATTTATTAAGGAAAAAGGAGTAAGGAATAATGTGAAAATAATAAGGAATAAAACGGATATATTTAAAATTTATTTATTCCTTATTCTTTACTTCTTTATCTTTATTGTTCACCTGTTTGGCTTTCCAAAAAAATAATTTGCCTGGGCTAGAAACGTTACTGTCTTTAATTTCAGCAAATATTTGCCGGGCCTGACTTACGCCAATTTTTTTTATTATACCTAAATACATGGCAAATTTTTTTCTTTCGCCAAAAGCACTAGAAATCACATCGGTCCAGTAATGTACTTCGGAGTGGATGTTTTTGTTTTTTTTAACGTCAATTTTATTTTTTATCAGACTCGATAGGTTGTCCATATTATTAAATTACGAAATTGGCTGTGAGGTAGCCTACGCCAAATGGCCCCTCGTAATTATATATTTTGTAGGTGTATTTCATATTAGATAAAATACCCATCAAAATCAAGAAAGATCGGAAACCGCATTCGGCAGCATTTTCTACAAATTTTGGATCTAGCTTTAGCATACCAGCAATATTATTGGTTGCTAATAATTCTTGAATTTTTTGATCAAATTCGGCTCCGGCAGGATTGAATCCGGCGGGTGCATCGGTAGTTAGGGCATGCGACAAGTCTCCAGAAGCAATTACTGCTATTCGTTTGGTGGTATTAGTAATAAATTCTTTTAGTAAATAGCCAAAATCAAAATGGGTTTTCCAACTTAGTTGGCTAAATCCTATTGGTAACAAACGAACGTTTGGCAAATGACGAGTGAGATAAAATAGTGGCACAGCTGCGCCGGGGTCAAGTTTTTCTTCGCTAACCATAGCAATTGGCACCCCTTTTTCTTTGCCGCTTTCTCTAAGTATGGCAGATAGGTGTAATTCGCCTTTGAATTTTAATTTGGTGGTTAGGTCTCCAAATTGGCGCAAATCGGTTTCATATTCGGGGTGAACGTTTAAAGTAAAAGCGTCATCGAAGTAGCTGCCATGAGGGGAAATTAACAAAATGACGTCTGGTTTGGTTGAATATAAATCTTCCTCTAGTTTTTCTAGAGCTTGTTTGGTTTTTTCTACTTTTTTTATTGCCTCTTGACCGATAGCTGGGATAAGTAGTGGGGGGTGAGGAGTGATAGCTGCAAAAACTAAAGGCATAAAATATTATTTAAATTTAATTATTCTTTAGCAATAGTAACTTTTTCTGTTACCGCCCATTCGGCTAATTTATTTGGTTCTATAAAACGATTATTATAATCGGGATTACCCATTGTTAGAATAATGTATTGTTTTTTATCTTTTCTGTCTTGTATTAACATAATCAAAATTGAACCTGCTTCTCCAGTATAGCCGGTTTTACTGGCTAAAATTTGATAGTTACGTCCGGTAGTAGAAATTAGTTGATTGGTATTTATTAAATTATGTGTGGCCACCTTGTTTTTATTTAATGTTTCTTTAAAAGTATATTTGGTTTGCGATAGAATGTTTTTTATAGTGCTATTACTTAGTATTTTGGTAAATATTTTTAGTAGATCACGAGCGGTAGATTTATTTCCATCATCTAAACCAGTAACATCGGTTATAATACTATTATCTGCGCCCCATTCGGCCAACTGGTCATTAGCAGATTTGATAAATTCTTTTTCGGTTAAGCCGGTTGCCTGAGCAACCATACGGGCGGTGTTATTTACAGAAGCAATCAGCATGGTATTTAGCAGGTCTTTGTTTTTAATTTTTTCGCCATCAATTAAGTTTAATAAATTACCGTATGCCTCATATTTACTTTTGGTGTATGTAGTTATTTTATTTTGATCAAAATTATTACTCAAAGCTTCGTAAGCGGTAATTAATTTAGTAAGAGAGGCGATCGAACGAACCGTATCGATATTTTTTCCAGCCAAAATTCTACCACTTGGATATTCGGCAACTAAATAAGTAGGTACGTTAGTTTTGAACAAATCTTCTGGTGGGGCAGTAGAATCACCCAAGAATTTATTTTTGGCTGATAATAAACTAGCATTTAAAAATAGTGGTTCGCCTTCGGGGATTCCCATAGCAGTGGTGGCAGAAATACTAACGATATTGTTGTTTTTGTAACCCAGTGCTATAAAAGTTTCTTCATCTGTGATTTTGCGTTTTAATCCTTTGTCGATTACATAAACATTTTTACTGCCTATTGCTTTAATCAAAACTCCATCTTGTAGATTGATGGGCAGATCGGCTACTGGGTATTTTTTTAATTCGGCTAGTTTATGTTTTTCAATTTTTAAATTTTTGAAATTAATTTCGACGACCCGTTTATCGGTTACTGGAAAAAGGGTTCCATCTTTTAATAAGTAATAATTATTATTCAAATCTGTAATTTGATAAATAACACCCTGGGGCGCAATAGTAGAAGCAGTGATTACAGAACCAATAGTATAGCCGTTTAGATCGGGCGCGGCAACTTCGATGATTTCGTCTGGGTTATAACCCATTTTCCGTACTACTTCTTCTGAAGCGAATGGACGTAATACATCGTAATCTAACAAATATATACCGTTTGGCGATCTTAAAATAGAATAATTAGGAAAAGAAATTGGAGCACCAGTAGGATAGTTGCTTAATTCTGTATCTGGTACAAGCATCGCCATTTTGGGGTCAATGCGTGTAACCAAAGCAGTTAGGCTAGCAAATTTTCTTTTTTTACCATCTTGCAACAACCACATTTCGCTACTGCTGGCAGATTTTAGCAGCGAACCGTTAGGATAAACTTGGCCAAACCAAGTTTCCCAAATTCTCCAAAAGTTTTTATTACCGTTTAAGTGTGGAGTGTAGGTATAAAGAAAAGCGGTTGCCCAACTTTGGGGAACAATTTCGGTATTATCTATTACTGTTAAAGATCCTTGTTTTTTGATATAAGATTTGTCGCTGTTGTTGTAATACCACCGCATAATAGCTGCCGCATTTTCTACCTGATTAGCAAATCCTTTTTTAGTTTGGATGCGCAAATCATCCATACTACAACTATCGCAAACAGCATAACCGGTTGCCCAATCTAATTGCTTGGTAGTAGGGGAGTCGTCGGTAATTAAGCTTTGTTCTTTTTGTAAAGTAACTAATAAAAATTTAGGATTGATTTGATAGGTCTTGGCAGAATCGTAAATAATGTCGGCTGCTGTTTTAGTTGTACCAGTAGAATCGGTTGCCTTATAGTTACGCAAATAACTACCTCGGTCGTCTAGAAATTGTTGAACGTCGGTTCTAGTCCAGCTACAGTCTTGTAATTCTGCATCGGAAATAATAAATTGAGGATTAAATTCGGTTTGAGCAAAAACAAAAAGGGGCTCTGATAGTATAATAACAGATAAAACAAAAATGCTAATTTTTTTCAGTAACATAAGATAAGCTAATTATTTACAACTAATATTATACCACATTTTATCATAACAAAACAACCCCATAAAAGAGGTTGTTTTAGCCAAAATTACTTTATGGAAATTTTGCCTTTTTCCGTTGTAACTTTTACAGTTTTTCCTTCTTTTATTTTACCTTCGATAATACGTAGAGCAAGTTCGTCTAGTAATTCATGTTGAATAAGGCGTTTTAATGGCCGAGCGCCATAATCGGGGTTGTAACCTTCTTTTGCCAATAATTTTTTGGCGGATTCGTCTACTATTAGGGTAATTTTCTTTTCTTTTAAACGTTTATCCACTTCTTCTAATTGTAGCTCAACGATTTTTTCTATTTCTTTTTCTGCTAAAGATTGGAACACTACAATTTCATCAATACGGTTCAAAAATTCCGGTTTAAAATAATCACGTAAAGATTCCATTATTTTGTCTTTAACACCCTTGTCTTTTGTTGTTTTAGGAGTGGTGTGACCATCTTCAAAACCAAATTCACCACGTTTATTCATATCGAGTATCATTTGGCTGCCAATATTGCTGGTTAATATTAAAACAGTATTTTTGAAGTTTACTTTGCGTCCTTTAGCATCGGTAACTTGGCCTTCATCTAAAATTTGTAACAAGATGTTAAAAACATCAGGGTGGGCTTTTTCAATTTCATCAAATAAGACCACAGCATAAGGGCGACGACGGATAATTTCGGTTAATTGTCCGCCTTCATCATAACCAACATAACCAGGAGGTGATCCAACAATTTTGGAAACCGCGTGTTTTTCCATATATTCACTCATATCTACTCGAACAAGTGATTCTTCGGTATCGAATAGATACTCTGCCAAAGCTTTGGCGAGTTCGGTTTTACCTACACCGGTTGGTCCAAGGAAAATAAATGATCCAATTGGGCGATTTGGTTCTGAGATACCAGCACGTGAACGACGAATAGCGTTTGATACGGCGCTAATTGCTTCTTCTTGCCCGATAACTCTACTACCCAAAACAGTTTCTAATTTAGTTAATTTTTTAGTTTCACTTTCTAACATTTTAGTTACTGGTACGCCGGTCCAACGAGCAACAACGGCTGCGATATCTTCTTCGGTTACTTCTTCTTTTAAAATACCATGTTCGCGTTGTTGTTCTATTAATTTTTTTTCAGCTTGGCGAATTTCGCCTTCAAGTAGCGGGATGCGACCATAACGAATCTCAGCTACTTTTTGTAAATCACCTTTACGTTCTTCAATTTCGGCTTGTTGTTTTAGGTGGTCAATTTCTTTTTTGTGACCATGAATACGCATGATTAATTCTTTTTCATTTTTCCATTTGGCTTCTAATTCTAAACTTTGTTCTTTTAAATCAGCCAAATCTTTTTCGGCTTTTTTAAGACGTTCTTTAGAATCTTTATCCTTTTCTTTTTTTAAGGCGCGTTTTTCAATTTCTAATTTAATCATCGTGCGTTTCATTTTGTCCAATTCTTCGGGCATAGAGTTTATTTCTAATCGTAATGCCGAAGCGGCTTCATCCATCAGGTCGATGGCTTTATCTGGCAAAAAGCGATCAGATAAATAGCGGCTGGATAATTTTACTGCAGCAATAAGAGCAGCATCGGTTATGCGTACACCGTGGTGCACTTCGTATTTTTCTTTAATACCACGCATAATGGCTATGGCGTCGTCGAACGATGGCTCGTTTACCATCACTGGTTGAAAGCGACGTTCTAGAGCTGCGTCTTTTTCAATATGTTTTTGGTATTCTTTTAAAGTGGTTGCACCGATGGCGTGTAATTCGCCACGAGCTAGCATCGGCTTTAACATATTAGAGGCGTCCATTGATCCTTCGGATGCGCCAGCGCCAACAATGGTGTGTAATTCGTCGATAAATAAAATAAACTTACCAGCGGCAGCGTTGATTTCTTTAAGAACTGCTTTTAAACGTTCTTCAAATTCGCCGCGAAATTTTGTGCCAGCCAAAAGTGATCCAATGTCTAAAGCGATAATTTCTTTGTCTTTAAGTGACTCTGGCACATCGCCATTAACAATACGTTGGGCTAAGCCTTCAACAATGGCGGTTTTACCAGTGCCCGGTTCGCCAATTAATACTGGATTGTTTTTTGTACGACGTGATAAAATTTGCATTACTCGGCGAACCTCATCATCGCGGCCAATTACTGGGTCGATTTTTTCTTTGCGAGCTAAATCAGTTAAATTTTTACCATATTTTTCGAGAGCGTTGTACTTGCTTTCTGGTTCCGGTGAATCTACTTTTTGATTACCGCGAATTCCTGCTAAAACTTTTAGAGCGTCATCATAGGTCATACCATGTTTAGTGAGCAAATCACTAATAGGATTTTTGTTAACTAAAAAAGCAAGTAGTAAATGTTCGACACTAATAAATTCATCACCCATTTTTTGGGCTTCAGCACCAGCAGTTTGGAATATATATATCATAGCCTGCCCAAGCATAATCTGGCCAATACCACCAGCAGGTATAGCGTCTTTTTGTTTGGGTAGATGGTCGATTAGCGACTGTATGCCAGCCTTTAGTGCAATTAAGTTAACATTGTTTTTGAGCAACATAGATACTACAACACCTTCTTCGTCTTCAAGAAAAGCAAAAAAGAGATGAGGTGGTTCTACCTGAGATTGTTTATTCTCCATGGCGATTTGGGCAGCCATTTGAATAGTTTCTTGAGATTTGTTGGTAAAATTTTGTGGGTTCATATTAGGATAGTTATTTGTTATCACTCTAGTATAGAGAGTGATAATATTATACAATATTGTAAAAATTTGTCAAATGTTGACAAAATGGGGTAAGAAACTTTCCACACCAGATCTAAGTTTTTAATTATTTACAGGTTTGGGGGGTGAGTTTTGTGGATGGTTTTTGTTTAAAAAAGTGTTACAAAAACTGTTGTCAATTTTATTGAATTATGTTAAAGTATAACCGTTTTTAACCATCACAAAATGATAGGAATTATTGATTGTGGTACAAGTTTTTTAAACCAACTTCAGGGCAGTCTGGAGGATTTGGGTTATACTAGTGATACAATTAACGTAAAGGATGTTAAGAATGAAGATCTTCAACGTTTTTCTGGTATTATTATTTCTGGCGCACCGATACTTTTAACCTCTGTGGACAAACAAAAATATTTGGATATTTTTGAATTTATAAAAACCATCGGCATCCCTGTGTTAGGGATTTGTTTTGGCCATCAAGTTATTGGATTGTTGTACGATGCAGAAATTAGTATTATTGATATGGTTAGTAAAAGGTTACCAATAGAAATTGTTAAGCCGGATGTTTTGTTTTCCGGAGCTAAAAATCATGCTTTATTAAAAGAGGAGCATTCGGAATGCATAACCTTACCAAAAGATTTTGATTTGTTAGCCCAGTCTAATACTTGTCCTAACGAAGCCATGAAACATAAAGAAAAAAATATTTTTGGTGTTCAGTTCCACCCCGAAATGTCTGGTGCTAACGGGCGAGTGATTTTGCAGAATTTTTTGGAGTTGTGTGAGGAGTAAAATATGTTAATCCGTGTTCATATATTTGTCTCTGGTTTAGTACAAGGTGTAACTTTTCGAGCATTTGCTAAACAACAAGCAAATTATTTAAAAATAAAAGGTTGGGTAACAAATTTGGATGATGGGCGAGTGGAAATAGTTTTAGAGGGTGAAGAAAAACTAGTAGAAATTTTAATTAATCAATTAAAGTCTGGCCCGCATTTTGCAAAAATAGAAAATTTTTCTGTTGATTATGAATCGTATAGTGGTGAATTTAAAAATTTTAGTATAAAGTATTAACTGTGAAAATTTTAGGAATACGAGTAGACAATTATTCAAAATTAGAAACATTACAAAAGGTTGATGAATTTTTTGGTTCTAGTAAACAAAATAAAATTTTTACTCCTAATCCAGAAATGTTGGTGGACGCACAAAAAGATGAATATTTTAAAAAGGTTTTAAATAGTGGAGAATTAAATGTTTGCGATGGGTTTGGTTTGGCGTTGGTGGGAAAGTTGCATCGTTATGCCGGTGTAGATTTGCTGTTAGATATTTGTAAATTAGCCGAAGCTAAAAATAAAAGCGTTTTTTTGCTTGGTTCGGGAAGTGATGAAGTGTTGGAAAAAACAAAAGAAAATTTGTTAAAACAATTTCCTAAGTTACAAACCGTTGGTTGGGATAAAGGTGGTAAATTGCAGATTGTTGATTTTAGATTACAGGTTGATAATAATGAAAACGAGAAGATTGTAAGTGATATAAACAGTTTAACGCCTGATATTTTGTTTGTCGCTTTTGGGCACAGTAAACAAGAAAAATGGATACATGAGAATTTGGCCAAAATGCCCAGTGTAAAAATTGCTATGGGTGTGGGTGGATCTTTTGATTATATTTCTGGTAAAATTAAAAGAGCACCTAGACTTATGCGTAAATTTGGGTTAGAATGGATATATAGACTTATTAAAGAACCAAAAAGAATTGGCAGAATATTTAAGGCTACTTTTGTTTTTTTATGGTTATATTTAACTAAATATGATTAGAACACGTTTTGCTCCGTCACCAACTGGCTTTATGCATGTTGGTAATCTAAAAATGGCTATTACTGATTATTTGATTTCTAAACAAAGCGGTGGTCAATTTTTGTTACGAGTGGAAGATACTGATAGAACAAGGATGGTTGAAGGGGCAGTAGAAAATTTACTTCACACCTTAAACTGGGTAGGGATTATTCCGGATGAAGGAGTAAAGCTTGGCCAAGATGGTAAAGTTGTACAAGTTGGCGATAAAGGTCCATATATTCAGTCGGAACGTTTAGAAATTTATCATAAATATGTCGACGAACTTTTAGGAAAAGGCCATGCTTATTATTGTTTTTGTTCCAAAGAACGGTTGGAAGAAGTAAGAAAAAAACAAGAAGAAAACAAACAAGCTACCGGTTATGATGGACATTGCCGTGACATCATTTTGGCTGACGCAAAAAAGCGTATCGAGGCAGGTGAAGGTGCTGTAGTAAGAATGAGAACGCCAAAAGAAGGTGTAACAAAATTTAACGATTTAATTAGGGGTGAGGTAGTATTTGAAAATAAACTAGTTGATGATCAAGTAATATTAAAATCCGATGGTTTTCCTACCTATCATTTAGCGGTAGTAGTAGACGATCATTTAATGGAGATTACCCATGTAATAAGAGGTGATGAATGGATGTCTTCTACACCAAAACATCTAGTGTTGTACGAGATGTTTGGTTGGCAACCGCCGCTTTTTGCGCACTTACCATTACTGCTCAATCCAGATAAAAGTAAACTTAGTAAACGTCAGGGTGATGTAGCAGTAGAAGATTATATCAAAAAAGGATATTTGCCAGAAGCGATTATTAATTTTATTGCCTTTCTTGGTTGGAATCCCGGAGATGAAAGAGAATTGTTTAGTTTGGAAGAATTAATTAAAGAATTTAGTTTAGAAAAAGTTACAAAATCCGGTGCGGTATTTAATTTAGAAAAACTAGATTGGTATAATAAAGAATATTTGAAGAGAATGGATAACGAGGAGTTGGCTGGAATTTGTCGATCATTGATGATGGAAAAATATGGAATTACGAATTATGAATTAGGAATTATGGGTAAAATATTGGCACTGGAAAAAGAGAGGGCTACAACGTTGATTGAGTTAGTTGAAAATGTTAAATTTGTTTTTGAGTTGCCTAATTATGACTCTAGTATTTTAATATGGAAAAAAAGTAATCTTGAAGAAGCAAAAAATATTTTGCAAGGATTAATAAATAGCTTGGATACTTTTAGTGTTCAAGACTGGGACAAAACAACTCTTGAACAAAAAGTAGGGGAGTGGATTAAGGAAAAAGGTTTTGGTAACGGAAATGTGTTGAGTCCATTGCGCGTGGCTTTGTCGGGTCAACAAAATTCTCCTGGGCCATTTGAAATTGCAGAAGTATTAGGAAAAGAAGAAACAATTAATCGTCTTCAAACTGCTATTAAAAAAATTACATGAAAACAAAATATCTAATAATAGTGGGGTTATTAGTTATTAGTCTAATTCTAGGGGCTAGCTTTGCATTTGCCGAAAATTCCACAATAGAAGATGTTACCACTTTAAATAAAGAAATTGCTGCGCGTAAAGAGAAGATTAAACAGTTAGAAGAGAATATTGCTAAATTTCAAAAGACAGTAGATCAAAAACGATTGGAAGCAGTTTCTTTAAAAAATCAGATGAGTATTTTAGATAATTATGTTGCTAAAGCAGAAACCGACGTTCAGCTAACAACTGAAAAAGTAAAAGAAATCGAGTTAGAAATCGAGGCTTTGAATTTATCTATTAAAGATAAAACCACTATTATCGAAAAGCAAAAAATAATCATCAGCAAGATTGTTCAGAACTTACATGCAAATGATCAAAAAAATTATTTGGAAATAATGCTTACTAATGATAGTTTTGCTGATTTTTATAATCAAGCAAAATATTTAGAAAATGTTTATACTGATTTGGGCAGATCGGTAAAAAGTGTACGTTTGGCAAAAGAGGATTTGGACAATAAAAAAGTTCAAGCAGAAAGCCGTCGTAAAACTTATAACGACTTGTTAACCCAGTTAGAAAATAAAAAACAAGATTTGACGGATCAACAGGGAATAAAACAGAATTTGCTGGTACAAACACAATCAGAAGAATTACGTTATCGAACTTTATTGGCTACTCAAAAACAACAATACCAGGCAATAGAAGGGGAGTTACGTGCTTACGAAGATAAAGTGCGAAAAAAATTAGAGCAACAAGACAAGATTTCTAGTGGTGATATTTCTTTAAGTTGGCCAACCCCCAGCCACTATATTACTGCTTCTTTTAATGATAAAGATTACCCTTTTCGCAATATATTTGAACACAACGCTATTGATATTAGGGCTGGGCAAGGTACACCTATTAAAGCGGCCGGAGCTGGTTATGTAGCTCGCGCTAAACGCTGTTCGCTTGCTTCTTGTTACAGTTATGTATTAATTGTTCATACTGATAATTTATCTACCGTCTATGGCCATTTAAGCAGTATTAATGTTACCGAAGATCAATTTGTTAATAGGGGAGATGTAATTGGTTATTCTGGCGGTACACCAGGTACAGTTGGCGCTGGGCCATTTGTTACTGGTGCCCACCTGCATTTTGAAGTGCGTAAAAATGGTATTCCAGTTGATCCAATGGGTTATTTAATAAATTAATAAGGAAGATTCCTAATACATTCAATAATTCTCAAGCTTTTTTCGCCCGCGAGGGCGAAAGGGTACGCTTTGGGCGTACAACCCGCTTGAAAATTATTGAACGTATTATGAATAATAAAATAAATTTATGATTAAAAATAAAAAAATTAAAGTTGCAGTTTTGATGGGTGGGCCATCTAGTGAAAGAGAAGTTTCTTTAATTACCGGTAAAGCGGTTTTTGATAATTTGGATAGAAAAAAATATCAAGTAAGTTTGATAGAAATGGATAAGCAAAGTAAGTTTTGGTTAAAAGAAAAAGAGGGGAGACGTTTAGTTGATTTTGTGAACAAAGATCGTAACAAGTTTGATGTAGTGTTTATCGCCTTGCACGGCGCACCTGGTGAAGATGGTTCAATACAAGGTATGTTTGATACTTTGGGAATAAAATATACTGGTTGCGGAGTATTATCGAGTGCTTTATCAATGAATAAGGTTTATGCCGGACAAATATATTTTATTAACGGCTTGCAATTAAACCAGTAGACCAGGGTTCGGCGGTGGGTGTTTCGATTGTTAAATCAGAAAAAGAATTAACCACAACAATAGATAAAACAATAAAACTATTTCCTTGGCTGATGGTACAAAAATTTATTAAAGGACAAGAAGCTACTTGTGGCGTGCTTGAAAAAAATGGTGATATTTTTGCTTTACCGCCAACTCGCATAATAGCCAATGCTGGTAAATTTTATGATTACAAATCAAAATATTCTAAAGGCGGTTCTACTCACATTTGTCCGGCAGATTTTTCTCCAGAAATTAACGAACAATTACAACATTTAGCATTGTTAGCACATAAAGCGCTGGGTTGTTCTGGAATGTCGCGTACCGATATTTTTGTAGCAGACGAAGAAAATGAAAGTTGTGGTTGTGATGATGGTTGTAACGAAACTAGTTGTCATCAAACTTCAAAATCATGCCATAGTAATAAATTATATATCATTGAAACCAATACTATACCTGGTATGACTTCTACTAGTTTGTTGCCAGAAGCGGCTAGTAAAATGGGTATTAAATTTAGTGAGATGTTGGATTTGATTGTTAAAGCAAGTTTGTAAAATACAAAAAATTACCATGCACCGTTCTTGGTGCATGGTTTTTTTATTAGCGAGGCTTATTTACCGCCACTATGAAATTTTTTATGAACGTCTTTTAGATGTTGATTGGTAACGTGAGTATAAATTTGAGTAGTCATAATATTTTTATGACCCAGCAGTTCTTGAACCGAACGCATATCAGCCCCATGAGATAATAAATCGGTGGCAAAACTATGGCGTAATGTATGCGGTGTCGCATCTACCGGTAATCCAGCCATTGCTGTGTATTTACGTACCAATCGTTCAATAGAACGCGTTGTTAGCCGGTGTTCGTTATCATCTTTATCACGTTTATAGTTGATAAAGAGGGGAGTAAACATATCTTTGCGCGTTTGTAGATAACCCGCAAGCCACTTTAGAGCTCGTTCTGAAAAATAAATTGTTCTAGTGCTACCACCTTTACCACTAATACTAATTTCTTGTTCAGAGAATTTATTTTTTTGTAAATCAGTAATATTGAGCTGTCTTATATTAAGCGACGTTAATTCTGAGACCCGAATACCAGTAGAGAAGAGGACTTCTAAAATAGAGCGATCTCTTTTACCCTCAGCAGTCGTTAAGTCTGGCATGGCTAAAAGTTTTTCTACTTGTTCAAAACGTAGAAATTTTATTGCTTTATCTTTATCAGTTAATTTTGGCAATTTAATTTTATTAGCCGGTAGTGAAACGATGTCACGTTCAGTAAAATAATTGAGAAGATTGCGTAAAGCAATTAAGTAGTAGTTTTGTGTAGTTTTTTTGATATAAACACCTCGCTCATCTTTTTTACGTGATAAGTATAGTCGGTAATTCCAGATATGTTCAGGAGTTAAGTCGTGTGGTTTTAAACCTTCTAATTTGTTAGCTTTTAACCAATCTACAAACATTTTTAGAAAATTGAAATAATTTTTAGAAGTAACTGGGCTCAAACCCTTTTCTACTTCACAATAATCCAAGAAGTTTGTTATCTGGGACGTTATAGGTTGGTTAGATTTATGCATATAAAAGGCTTATTTAGCTATATTACACGGCGATTAATCGATGTTATACGACATTGTATATTATAATATGATAAGAAAAAATATTCAACCCCCTACTTCCAATACACTCTTTCACCATAACGAACGTCAATGTATTCTTTTGGCTGGTTGGTTATTGTTATTAGCTTTAAGTTATCTATCTGTCCGTTTACTGGTTTATAAATATTTATATATACAACCCATGGTTTATAGGTATAAACCGTTAAACCAGCAGCTGGATTATCTAAAACAAAGTATTTTACCCTACCTATCCCCTGTTTTTCTGTTTCTCGTTGCCAATCAAGTGCGGTTTGGATGATCTCTGGCTCTATCACTAAAATATTTTCTGAAATATTTATTTTTCGTTTATCAAAAATAATTGGAAAATCACCAAAATCTTTGACTAATCGAGAAAAATTAGGTAAATGAATTTTTTCGGTGGTAGTTGTATTTGAAAATGTAGATGAAACGACGTTTTTAGTTTTAGTAGTAGATGATACTGTGGTTGTATTGATTGGTATCGTTTTAAATTCATCGTCACCAACAACGCCCAGATATTTAATAGAATATCCATTATTATCTAATAGATAATAATTTTGACCATTATCATAAATCACGCTTGATATTTTTTCTTTTATAACAATTTTTAATTCATGAGGAAATATTTTTCTAATTTCTATTGCTTCTAATCCAAAATGAGAGATAGCTTTATTAGTTAAATTATTGGTTGATACTAAAAAATAATTATTCCACGGAATTATTTTTCCAGAAAATAGCTTATCATTAAACCAGATATCTAATTCGGCCTGTTTAATTATTTTTAATCCGTCATAATTTATTTTTTGAATACGAAAATATGGTAAAAATAATATTAGTATTATCCAACCAATAAAAAGTGCTGTTAAAACAATGGTGGTAATTATTTTTCTGATACTAGCAACCTCTGTTTTATATGGGTGTCGACTGTTTTTCCATTTAATCCCTTGACGTTTAAACATTTTTTTTCTTTCGCGGTATTTTAACCATCGCCGCCAGAGGTTTTCTTTCGGTTTGTAGTGTTGGAAGTTTGTGTGAGAATAGAAGAAACGCGGCATAATTCTTCTTTAATCTACCATTAGACGTGGTAGTAATGGATTGATTCGGCAAACAATTTCATAGTTAACCGTTCCTATCCATTTTGAAAAATCGTCAGCAGTTACAGTAATTTTTTTATGTTTACCAATTAAAGTAACTATATCATTTTCCTCTACCCGACCAGTATTAGTTATATCAACCATACTTAAATTCATGCAGATTCTACCAATAATGGGACACAGTTTGTTATTTATAATAACAGATGATTTGTTGGACAGTTTGCGATCGTATCCGTCCCAATACCCTACTGGGATAATTGCAATTTTTGTTAAACGTTTGGTAGTAAAAGTGCCACCATAGCCAACTTTAGTTCCAGTAGGCACCATTTTTATTTGTATTATTTTGGTATACCAAGATAAAGCTGGTTTTAATTTTATTTTATTTTCTGTAAGAGGGCTAGGGTGAAGTCCATAAAAAGCATTGCCGTCTCTAAAACCATTAAAATAGTCGGTTGGATAAAGAATAGTAGCTGCCGAACAAGACATGTGTTTTATAGGTGGGTTAATGCCAATGGTTTCTAAATCGGTTACTGCTTTTTTAAAAGCAGTATGCTGTTTGACAGTGTATTCCCTATTGTCTTCGCTTGAAGCAAAATGACTCCACACCCCTTCGATGTTAATAAATTTTAGTTTTTTAATTTCTTGAGCGAATTTTATAATATCTTTTGGTAGTATTCCTACACGAGTAGTTCCTGTATCTATCTTTAGGTGCACTTTAATTTTTTTGTTAAGCCTCTCCCCTGCTATATTTAATATTTTGGCTTGTTTTAGCGAAAATAACGGGAAAATGATGTTGTTTTTGGCTAAAATTAGCACTTTTTTAACATCTAACTCATAAAAACTAAGAATCAGTATTGGTTTTTTAGTTAATTTATTCTCGATTAATCGTAAAGCCTCATCATTATTAACTACACAAATTCGGTTTGTTTCTTTGTTGTTTTGTAACATTTTAGCCACCTCTAAAAAACCATGCCCGTAGGCATTGGCTTTTATTACTGGCATTAACAATTTATTTGGTCCAATTAATTTTCGAAATTGTTTTAAATTGTATTCCAGCGCACTTTTACTTACTTCCACCCAAGTGAACCCTTGCACCGATTTTTTATTAGGCATATCAAATTAAGCATTGTTTGTTTTATTAATAAGTTTATCTATTCATTACAAAGCATTCTGGTGCAGGGTGAACATGATTAAAACTTTTTAAGCCCGCAATATTTTTTTAGTACCTTTGGTACTTTAATTGTGCCATCTTCTTGTTGATATTGTTCGGCAATAGCTAGTGGGAATCTGCTTAAAACTACAGCTGTGCCATTTAAAGTATGAACAAAATCAGTTGTGCCGTCTTCTTTTCGATATTTAATATTTAACCGTCGTGCTTGGTAGTCGGTGCAATTAGAACAACTAGTAATTTCACCAAAATCTCCCTGTTCGCCATTTTCGCCTTTCATGGTCATCCAAGCCTCACCATCAAATTTGCGATAGGCTGGGCCACCTAAATCCCCTGTTGGAATATCTATAAAGCGATAAGTCAAATCTAACCCACTTAAAATCTTTTTTTCAATTTCCATTATTTCCATGTGTAATTTTTCGCTTTCTTCTGGTTTGCAATACACGAACATTTCTAATTTTGTAAATTGATGTACGCGATACAAGCCTTTGCTAGTTTTGCCGTAGGCACCAGCTTCGGTGCGGAAACAATGTGATAAAGCAATATATTTTTTTGGACCCTTACTTAAATCTAAAATTTCGTTGGCGTGATATCCGCCCATAGTTATTTCGGCAGTGCCAACTAAGCTTAAATCGGAGTCTTTAACTGAATATACCTGTGTTTCGTTACCGCGTGGATTAAAACCAATACCGAGTAAAATATCATCTTTGGCAAGATCAGGAGTTTCTACAGCGGTATAGCCATATTTGGCAACTACATCTAAACCGTAATTAATTAATGCTTGGTTAACACGCACCTGGTTATTTTTAAAGAAATAAAATTTTGAGCCAGATACTTTTGTGGCTCGCTCGAAATCTATTAAATCATTTTGTATCATTAATTCCTCATGATCTTTGGGGGTAAATTTAAATGGTTTTGGTTCACGATTTTGATAAACCACTCTGTAATCTGTTTCACCACCAACTGGGCTGCTGGGATGAGTTAGATTTGGAATTTGCATTAATAAATTTTTAAAATCTGCCTCAACCTGTGTTTGTTTAGTTTCTAATTCTTTTATTTTTTCTCCCAATTCGCGCATTTTTGTTATTTCTTCTGGAGCTGGTTTGCCTTTAGAACCTTTGTTTCTTTCGGCGCGTAAATTTTCTATAGCCATTTGCATTGCGCGTTTTTCGTCGTCTAATACTAAAAGTTGGTCCACATCCGCCACCATATTTCTTTTTTGACAGTTATCTTTTATTAGTTCTTGGTTTTCACGAATAAATTTAATATCTAACATATTATTAATCAATATATTTTTTAAAAAGTTTAATATTTTCTTTAAAAATTATTTTATTTAAATCCATTATTAGTTTCATTTTTTTAAGATCTTTTATATTACACCAAGCATACTCTTTAGATTCGGCATCTTCTAATTTTATTTTTCCACTTATAATCCGACAAAAATAAAATACTAAAAATACTTGATAGTCACCTTCTCTTTTGCCTCTTGTAGCGGAATATATTTTTGGCAACATTTCTATCGGTTCTATTTTAAAATTTGTTTCTTCTTTTACTTCTCTTTTTAAAGCAGTAATTACATCTTCTCCGTCTTCAACTCCTCCGCCAGGAAATTCCCAAACGTTATTAAATTTAGGACGCGGGTCAATTCGTTTGGTTAATAATACTTTTCTATCTTTTATTAATGCTCCGACGGCAACTATTATTTGTTTCATATTTAGTCGGTTCGTAGTTTAGAGCTTTTATAAACCTCTGGCATATAAGGAGACAAGCGCACTATTTGTACATAATCTTCAACAGCGTTTTCTAAATTATCAACAAACTCTTTTTGGTCATAACCCAAAGCAACTACATCTGGTTTTTCATCGGCGATTACTTGATATTTATCATCAATACAGCCCAGACGTACCTCATCAGCAATATTTAGTTGTTTTAGCTGGTTTAATCGGAATTGCTCATCGTTTTTTGGAGCCCGCCCCTTTACTTGACAGACAGTAGCGTCTCTTCCGATAACTGCTATCAAAAAGTCGCCATATTCTTTTGCTTCTTTTAGAAGATGAATATGGCCAGGATGGATAATATCAAATGTACCAAAAACCATTACTTTTTTCATTTATAATTGTGGTTATTTTTGTTCTGGTTTTAAAGTGGGAAATAAAATTACTTCTTTTAAATTATCTGCATTTACAAGCAATTTTACTAAACGATCGATACCCATTCCCAAGCCTCCGGTTGGAGGCATTCCATGTTTTAATGCCTCGACAAAGTCTTCGTCATACGGCATGCTTTCATCGTCTCCGCTCTCACCCAAGCGTACTTGTTCTCGGAGACGTGCTTCTTGATCAATTGGATCATTTAATTCTGAAAAAGAATTGCATAATTCGTTGCCACCAACGCACAATAATTGAAATCTTTCTACATAACGCGGATCCCCTGGTTTAGATTTAGCTAGGGGCGATAACTCAATTGGATGATCAGTCATGAATATTGGATTTTTTATATGTGGACGCGCATAAGCTTTATAGATTTCATCAATTAATTTTCCTCGGCCATCGTTCTTTTCGATCCCATCAACTTTTAGTTTTTTGGCAACGTCGTACATGGATATTTGATCAGGGTAATCTTCCATATCGATTTTAGCATAATCCAAAACCAATTGTCGCATAGTTTTGCGTGGGTATGGCGGAGTAAAGTCTGCTTCTCCATCGGCGGTTTGAAATTTTAGTGGCAAACCAACAGCAGTAATTAATTTTGGCAGTAAGTCTTCTATTACATCCATTAATTTATTGTAATCAACGTAGGCCCAATAAAATTCGATTTGAGTAAATTCTGGATTATGATTATTGTCGATACCTTCATTGCGAAAGCAGCGAGCAATTTCATAAACTTTTTCAAATCCACCAACAATTAATCTTTTTAAATATAATTCTGGCGCAATGCGTAGATACAAAGGAATATCTAGGGCATTGTGATGAGTAACAAATGGGCGTGCTAGTGCGCCCCCATATAGGGTTTGTAGAATGGGAGTTTCAACTTCATAAAAACCAAGTGCATCAAAATAATTACGAATTTCTTTTACCAAAACAGATCTTATTTTAGCAATACGCATCGATTCTTCATTTGCTAATAAATCTAGATAACGTTTGCGATAACGAATTTCTACATCATTTAGCCCGTGAAATTTTTCTGGGAGTGGTAGTAATGCTTTGCATAGTACTTTAAACGATTGCACTAAAACCGAGGTTTCGCCAGCGTGAGTATTAAAAATTATTCCAGTCACTTCAATAAAATCACCCATTTCTAGATTTTTGGTAAATAGTTTAAACAGATCTTTGCCTAATTCTTTTTCTGAAATAGCTACCTGAAGTCGACCGCTTTCATCTTTGAGGTGGCAAAAACATAGCCTACCCATTACTCTCATGCCTACGATACGCCCTAAAACAGTTACTTTGCTATCTAAAGGCTCTTTTTTGGCCTCTAAAAGCGTGTGTGAGCGTTCTACGCGTGGCGGGTAGGGATCTAAGCCAGCTTGGCGTAAATTAGCTAAATGCTCTAGTCTGATATCCTCTTCATTTTTTGCTTTTTCCATATAAAAAAATAGTAATAATAATAGGTTTAATTATACCAAATTTGCTAGTGGTAGTCAAAAAAACCGCCTAGTACTATTTTAGAGCGGTTTTTTGTTTAAATATTTTGGTAAAATTATTTTATTTCGATTATTTCATATATTAATTTTCCAGCCGGCGTACTTACTTCAACCTTGTCTTTTTTTCTTGCTCCAATTAATGCTGTGCCAATTGGCGATTCATTAGAAATATATCCTTTAGCCGGATCAATTTCTTGTGGACCAACAATAGTGTATTCTTTTGTGGTACCATTTACTTTTACTACTGCCGTACTTCCTACTGAAACCACACCAACATTATCTGTTTTGGTAATTAACTGGTAATTTTCTAATATTTGTTCTAGTTCTCTTAATTTTCCTTGTGCCCAAGACATATCTTCTCTGGCTTGATGGTATTCGGCATTTTCGGATAAATCGCCTTGTTGTTTCGCTTCATCGATACGTTTGGCAATATCGGGGATAGTTTTATTTTTTAAAGTGTTAACATCTGATTGTAATGTTTCTAAACTTTCTGCAGTTAGGTACTGAATATTGTTATCGGTCATAAAATATTAATGATAATTTTTAATGTAATTAATATTGTATATTATTAACTGTTATTGTGTCAAATATTTTTTTCCCCACCACATAAGCCAATCACGAGCAATCGGAATAGAAACTATACCGCCTTCGCCACCTTCTTCGATTAAGACAGTAATAACAATTTTTGGATTTTCGTAGGGTGCGAAAGCTGTAAACCAGGCGTGGGTGTCTTTGGTGCTGCTCCATTGTGCTGTTCCTGTTTTTCCACCAGAAGTAAATGGTAAGGTTGTAAGAAGGCGACAACTGCCGTTAGTTACACAAGACTGGGCTGCTTTGCGTATAGTGTTAGCTGTTTCTGCCGATACAATGCCAGTTTTTTTAAATGGTAAATTAACAGTAGTATTTATATTTTTTATTGGATCTTCTATCTGATAATTAAGATGGGGTGTAACTAAATTACCATCATTAGCAATTGCCGCAGTCCATTCGGCTACTTGAAGTGGTGTAACTAATAGATCGCCTTGACCAATAGATAAATTGTAAGTATCGCCGATATACCAAATTTCATTTTTAGTCTGTTTTTTCCAATCTGGACTTGGAACAAAACCAGTATCTTCTCCGGGTAAATCAATACCCGTTTTTTCGCCTAAATTAAAAATCCGCATGTACTTGGTTAGTCTTTCGATGCCGAGACCTTCAAAATCTTTATATCCACCCCCAATATAATAAAAAAATGTATTGACGGATGATGCGATTGCACTAAAAACATTGGTGCGGCCATGTCCGCCCACCTTCCAGTCTTTAAAAAACCATTTACCTACATAAATACCACCCACACTTAAGACGCTAGTTTCGGCCGTAATAATCCCCTCTTGCAAAGCTGCGGCCGCTACTACAAATTTTGCTACGGAACCAGATGGGTAAGTGCCGCCAATAACGCGGTTAAATAATGGTTTGTCTGGATTATTAATTAGTTTTTGATATTCGTCTGTTTTAATTCCTCCAGAAAATAAGTTGTTATCAAATGATGGCCAACTAACCATAGCTAATATTTCTCCATTTTGCGGATTCATGGCCACTGCTGCAATTCGTTTTTTTCCAATCTGTTCGGATTTCTTTTTTATTAAATTTTCAAGCTCTCGTTGAGCTTCTAGGTCGATAGTTAAAAATAAATTTTTACCTGGCAGGGGTGGTTCTTCTGCAATAACATTTTGTTCTTTTCCTAAAGCGTTAACCTCAATTTTTTTCTTACCGTATTGGCCGCGTAAATCAGTTTCATAAACTTAAACCGTACTGGTCGAATTATCGCTATGAGTATAAATATAATCACGCTTGTTTCCGCTTTCAACTAAAACACCTGGTAAATCGGCGTTTTGAATATATAACTTTAGTGCCGTTTCATAATCAAGGTTTTCTTTGATTACAATTGATTCATAGCTATAATTATGATATTTTTCTAATATTTTTTTAATATCTTCTTCCGGCACCGAGCTAATAGCGGCAATTTTACTAATAATTATTTGACGTTTTTCTGTATCGTTAGGAAAGTCTTGCGGAATAATAGCTAGCGAAAAACTTGGTATATTCTGCACTAATTGTTTGCCATTACGGTCAAAAATAATACCACGTTCCGACGGGATCGGGCGTAGGCGAATACGGTTGCCTTCTGCTAAAACACGATATTCGGCACCGTTAATAACTTGAATATAAAATATTTTTCCTAAAATAATTATTAAACCCAATACGATAATTATTATTAGCCATCGTAGTTTATCTTCATTAATACTTTTTCCTAGATAGTTGCGTGTACTTGTTGATGCGGTTTGTTTGCCGATATTTTTTTCAAACACAAAAGATTCTTCCACCCATTTATTTTTAAATTTTCCTGTCAGATTATTATGAGGGACACTGTCTTCCGAAATATCGAATATTTGTTTCTCGACCATAATTAAAAAATATTTTTACGATTCAAAATTACATATGACGGATTGAAGCGTTTTGTAAATAATGTAGTGATTAGATAAAATAATACTAAAATACCAATAGTTAAAACACATTCCCATAACCAACTAATTATTATTTCCGACCAGAGCAAATCGATGCTACTACCAAATAATTGACCGCCTATCAAAAATAAATAAAATAATAAACGATATAAAATAAAGCTAAAGATACCGGCGAAAAGAACAATTAAAATCGAACGATTGGTAATGATGTTCAAAAGCAGCCAATTAGTAATTAGAAAACTTATAAATAATGAGATAGCACTAACGCCAAATGGAACCACTGAAAATAATTCTGATATTAGTACTGTAGGTAAAACTAGCCAAAGGTTGTTGTTTTGTGGCCAAATAATAATTGCGGCTCCTAAAAATAAAAAAATTAAATTAAAACAATTAAATGGAAAATCAAACCAATCTCGTAAAGCTAGGTGTAAAAATATTACAGTAATAATAAGTGTTAGCCACATTATTTTTTTTAATAACCAGGCCATAAATTAATTAGTTAGAAGCACGCTTACTACTGTTAGTTTGGATAGATCGATCGCTGGAGCTAGTATTGCTTGCTGAAATGGTTGGTAAGCCTCATTTTCGATTGCGGCAATTGTACCAATCAATAAACCGCGCGGTACATTTAATTCTAAACCGGAAGTAATTACTTGATCGTTATTTAGTACTATCTCATTGCGAGGAATAAAATTCATTTTTACGCTTAATCCATAGCCTCCTTCAACAATTCCTAAACTTTGCTTTCGGTTTAAAATAGTTGCTGCTATCTTGCTATTATTATCGTTAATAAGCCGTACAAAAGATATGTCATTTTCTACTTGAATGATCTTGCCTACTAAAATTCCTTCGCCTACTATTACTGGTTGTTCTATTTTTATTCCAGCTAGTTCGCCCGCGTTAATAATAATTGCTCTATCAGAATCTTCGCTGTCTTTTCCTATTACTCTGGCTGTTACCGAAGGAATTGATTTGCGTTCGCGAAAATTTAGTTGGCTTTTTAATTCTTTATTTTCTTCTGTTAAGATTTTATATTGCGCTAATAACACAGCCTGCTCCTGTCGTTCGCTTTGGCAGCTGGTCCAGTTTGTCTGCCAATCTGTCTGCTGTTTATTAATTTCATCGGTGGTGATATTCTCTGCTTTAATAAGATGTAGTTTGGTTAGTGCTGGGTTAAAAATTTGTCTGGTTAGATTTTCTATTGGTCTCCATCCGGTGACAGTAAGCAGCGGATGTTCCGGGGTGGCTATCAGCCTGCCTTTAGTGGTCCGTATGACCATGAGGCGGCTTTTCTTCGCGTAAGTCTTTACTACCGACGCCCGCACCAGCCGCTCGCCGGTGTAGGCCAGCACCTTGTCGCCGGGGCGGATCTCCTCTATAGGCCTGTCGCCCTCGATCGTGGAGATCTGCGTCCCGGCAGGGAAGCAGCCGCCCCCGAAGTCGCCACCCCCGCCATCACCGCCGCCTGCCCTTGGCCAGGCGGAGGAGAGAGGGGCCGCAAGTAAAAATGCCAGCAGCAGGTGTCTCATTAGTGAAGGGCGGCTATCAGGCCGGCTAGTACGGCCGCGGCTATTATTATGCTGACGCCCAGTATGGCGGCGGACACGATGCGCCCGAAATAGTCGGCCACGGCGCGGTTGCCGCGTATTATTTCCTTGCCCTCGTCCAGGTCGGGGGTTATTTTATCGAATACCGCGGGGATGCGGGAAGAGAACCAGACCAGCATGAACGACCCCCCTTTTTTGCGGGCTCCGAAAATGCTAAAATAAAAACGTAGGCAGTCCGGTCGGCCTGATTCCAGAAGTCCTGTCAGTTCCCGGTAAATTTCACTGCTGACGCGCTACGCGGCGCGGCTTTCTTCTATGATAACGATCAGGAATATATACAAATCCTTCTCTTCCCAGTCCCTTTTTGAGGGCGCCTCCCTGCAGATAAACGAGGGCGAGCGCTTCGCGCTGGTCGGCCCCAACGGCTCCGGCAAGTCCACCCTTTTTAAAATGATGCTCCGCGAAGAGGAAGTGGACGACGGCGAGATACAGTTCAAGAAAGGCGTGGTGGTGGGATCCCTGCCGCAGGAAAACGCGCCCACCTCCGAACGCACCGTGGTCGATGAAACCCTGGACGGGGTGGAGGACTACGACGGCCGCATAGAGTCGGAGGCCAAGGCCATCCTGATGGGCCTGGGCTTCAAGGTCACCGATTTTACCCGCAAGGTGAACACGCTGAGCGGCGGCTGGTCCATGCGCGTGGCCATGGCGAAGCTCCTGGTCAAAAAGCCGGACCTGCTGCTGCTGGACGAGCCCACCAACCACCTGGACCTGGACTCGCTGCTCTGGCTGCAGGAATACCTGGAGAGCTACCAGGGCGCTATTTTTGTGATGAATTTCCTGGCCCAGCGCCAGTCGGAAAAAGACAAGGTCTACTCGGCGTGGCGCCAGCAGCAGGACGACATCGCGCAGATGGAGGACTTTATCGCCCGCAACCGGGCGCGCGTCTCCACCGCCTCCCGCGTGCAGAGCATGATCAAGCGCCTGGACAAACTGGAGCGCATAGAGCTGATAGCGGAAACCAAGGCCGTGAAGATCCGCTTCCCGCAGCCCAGCCGCACCGGCACCAAAGTGCTGGAGCTCAGGAATATCAGCAAGGTTTACAATGTCCCCGGCCACGAACCGATAAAGGTTTACGAGGGGTTCGACTTCGAACTCCTGCGCGGCCAGAAGATGGCCTTCGTCGGGCATAACGGCGCGGGCAAGTCCACCCTTTTGAAACTGCTGGCCGGCGTTATCGAGCCGGACTCGGGCGAGCGCGTGCTGGGCCTGAACGTGAAGACCGGCTATTTCTCCCAGCACCGCGAGGGGATACTGGACCCGCGCAAGACCGTGCTGCAGGAAGCCATGGACAACGACAGGATGAACCCGGAACTGGTGGTGAGGACCGTGCTAGGGTCCTTCCTGTTCCCCGGCGACAACGTGCATAAAAAGACCTCAGTGCTTTCCGGCGGTGAAAAAAGCCGCCTGATGCTGGTAAAGCTGCTGATGGACCCGCCCAACGTGATACTGATGGACGAGCCCACCACCCACCTCGATATGGCCAGTGTTGACGCCCTGGTAGCGGCCCTCAAGGAGTTCGAGGGGACGCTCTGCTTCATCAGCCACGACATCTATTTTATAAACGCCCTGGCCGATTCAGTGGTGCACATAGAGCAGGGCAAGACCACCGTCTACCCCGGCAACTACGATTACTTCCGGTACCGCCAGGACCAGATCCAGGCCGAGAACGCGGGCGCGAAAAAGAAAGCCGCGCCCGCCCCCGCGCCTAAGGCCGACAGCGCCGACTATGAAGAGAAAAAGCGCCAGGAAGCCGAGGCCCGCAAAAAGACCCGCCGCGCCGAGACCCTGAAAAAAGATATAGCCTACGCCCGTAAAACGGTGGAAACCCTCGCCGCCAAAATGTCGGCCCCCGAAATTCACGCGGATTACAGCCAGGTAAAAGAGCTGGGCGATAAAATAACGGCCCTGGAAGCAAAAATTGCCGCCCACACGGAAGAGCTAAAGGCGCTGGAAGCCGGCGAAGGCGCGGTTAGTCAGTAATTTTCCAGTGTGTCGAAGGTGGAGGGCCTGGCGAGGGTATGGGCCCGGCGGGCGCGCTATCGGCCACACCGTGGCCGCGCTCACCGCTCGGCCTCGGCGCTACGCAAGCCTCGGCCTCCGCGAAGGCCC
>LBTN01000005.1 GCA_000992085.1 Candidatus Magasanikbacteria bacterium GW2011_GWA2_37_8
CTAGCCGACAAACAAGTAGACAGCGTTTTGGTTATACTTACCCCCCAAACCATGACCGAAATTGAAACCACTGCCAAAGCAATTATTAATTGTAAAAAGAAAACAAAAAAACCAATCGTTGTTAATTTTATGGGAGGCCGTTTGGTTACCGAGGCAGTCCGCACAATGCGCTCTGATCAAATTTCTACTTTACAATTTCCCGAACAAGCCGCCCGATCATTTGCTATGCTTACTAAATTTGCTGGACAGCAAAAACAAAAATCCACCAAATTTAATTTTACTGACATCAACAAAAAAGCCGTAACCAAAATATTTACTGATGCCCAAAATCGCGGACAAAAAGCCTTGCCCGAAGCTTTGGCTTTGCCAGTACTAGCGGCTTACAAATTTCCTTTACCAAAATATTATATTGTCCAAAATGAAACCGAAGCCGAAGCGGCTGTTAAAAAAATTAACGGACGAGTGGCGCTTAAAATTGTGTCTCCCGATATTTTACATAAAAGTGATATTGGCGGTATTGCCTTAAATGTTGAACCACATGAAGTTAAACAAAAATTTCATACCTTAATAAAAACAGTTCACAAAAATGCTCCGACTGCAGATTTAAAAGGAATATTGGTAATGGAAATGTTGCATGTGCCAAGCAGCGCCGAGTTTATTTTAGGTGCCAGCAAAGATCCAGGGCTTGGTGCCGCTGTGATGGTTGGTTTGGGTGGGATTTTTGTAGAAATTTTTAAAGACGTTTCTTTTGGTTTACTGCCACTTACCAAAGAAAACGCCGCCCAAATGGTGGCCGACCTAAAAGCCAACGAAATTATTTGTGGTGCCCGTGGCCAAAAACATTTAGACGGAAAATCTTTGGTAGAGTCAATCGGCCGTTTGGCTCAACTTTTAACCGACTTCCCCCAAATCAAAGAAATTGATATCAACCCCTTAGTAATCTTGCAAGAAGGGCAAGGAGTAAAGGCATTAGATGCCAGAATTATACTTGAATAATTTTAAATTCGCCCCTATGTTCATTATGCTTGACGGCCCCGATGGGTCTGGAAAAAGTACTATTATTGAAACTTGGAAAAAATACCTTACCTCCCAAGGTAATGCTATTTTTGATTTAAAAGACTACTGGAAAAAAACCGGACATTACCCCGAACTATCGGAGATAAAATCATATGATTTTATCTTCTCTTCCGAGCCAACCTTTGCTGATATGGGAAAAGTAATCCGCAACGAACTTATTAAACAAGGCACCGCCTACCCCACCAAAGCAATCGCCGAAGCCTATTCGATTGATCGATTAATTCTTTATACCAAAATATTAATACCGTTACTCAAAGAAAAAAAATGTATCATCCAAGATCGCGGCGTTTCTACTTCTTTGGCTTTTCAAACCTTAGGAAAAAACAAATTAAATTTTACTGAAGTAACAAAATTATCTGGCAACGACTTAGCATTAAAATATCGGCCTGATCATTTAATATTACTCAAAGTCAGCGCCAAAACAATCATGAAACGTATTAAATCTCGAACTGATAAAAAAGATAATGCCATATTCGAAAAACAAAAATTCCAAGAAATGGCTAACAAACAATTTATCTCCCCTACTTACAAAAAAATCTTCACAAAACATGGAACTAAAATTACCTATTTGAATGCTGAGACAAATCTTGCTATAATGAATAGCGAAGCAACAAAGCTTCTACAAACAATTCTTAAATAAATTTTAATTCATTAACCAAACTCTATGCTTACCCCAATTTCGGCGGTATTGTCACGCAGTTTTGAAATCTATCAAAAAAACTGGCGACAAATTTCTGTCTACCTTGGTCTTATGCTCGCGGCCAATGTTATTTTTATGATTGCCTCTTATTTAGGTGTAGTAATAGAAGTACGCTTAGGCGCTGGTAATATCTTAAATGATACGGTTTTACTCATTCTGTATGTTGCTAACTTAGTATTTAGTCTATGGGTATCTTTGGGGTTGATGACTGCTATTAAAAAATGGCACCGCGGCGAACCAGAAGCTACTTTTAAAGAAAATTTGAACGCTACTATTGGTTATCTTTGGCCAGCTATCTATACTGGAGCCTTAGTACTATTAATCGTACTTTGCGGATCTTTGCTCTTTATTATTCCGGGCATCATTTTTGGCCTGTGGTATACTTTTACTTTTTACGCAATAATTTTCGAAAACAAAAAAGGTGTAGCTGCTTTAAAGGCCAGCAAAGAATTAGTAGCCGGACGAACTACGACAATATTAGGTTATGCTATCGTTATTGGTTTGGCCTTTGGTTTAATTTCTTTAGTGTTAAATTGGATTTTAGTAATGATCACTAGTGTATTTAGTTTCTCGGAACTAAGCACCACTATGGTAGATAACGCCATCTCTTTTATTGTAGGGCTCCTCATTGCTCCGCTGTCACTTAGTGCTATGATTACTCTGTATTTTAGCGCTAAAGAAAACCCAGTTGTCCAAATCCAGCCACCCACACCAACAAATTAATTTTCTATAAATTACAAAATATCACTTTATTGTCATTCCTGCGAAAGCGGGAATCCAGTGTCTAAATTAATTATCTGGATCCCCGTCTGCACGGGAGATAACGATGTGAACAAAAAAATTTGACAATTCTAACGCCAACCGGTAGCCTATATACATATGACAAAACTTTTCCAACAAAATAACAACAATAATAACCTACCACCCTGCGGGAAAGTTTTTTAGTTTCATATACAAACACACTAAAACAAACTCTCCTGCAAAACGGGAGAGTTTTTAATTCTGGGGTAGTTTAATGGTAAAACGCTTCGCTGTTAACGAAGTTAGTGGAGGTTCGATTCCTCCCCCCAGAGCAAACACTATAAAACGCCTCAATATCGATAATTAAGTTTGACACTATTATCGAAATATGGTATTATCAATAATAGCTAAATTCTAATTATCGATTATGAATCAACTAATAGAAAATAGGGCTGGCAAATATAGAAAGGTTATTAACAAAGATGCCTTATACGAGGCATTTATACCTAATAATTTACCTCTAATACCACCTCTAAAAATAGATGAGAAAATGCAAACTTTACTTTCAAACGCTGACCGATCAATGGGGGCGCTTAATATAGTAACGGAACTTTTGCCAGATTCTGATTTTTTTATTTTTTCTTATTTAAGAAAAGAAGCAACACTTTCAAGTAATATTGAAGGAACCAAAGGAACATTTATAGACGTTGCAAAAGCTGAAGCCGGTGCTTATAACGATGAAATACCTGATGATTTACATGAAATTATTAACTACACTAAAGCTATTAACCACGGTTTAAAACGTATTAAAAAAGACAATTTTCCACTTACCATGCGATTACTACGGGAGATGCATGGGCTTCTACTTTCTGGTGTCCGTGGACGCTATAAAACACCTGGCGAATTTCGAAAATCTCAGAATTGGATTGGCGGGGCAACCATTAACACAGCGTCATACATTCCACCAACAATTCCTGAAATGGAATCTGCTTTAAATAATTTAGAATTATTTTTTCATGACAAACAACCGATGCCTACTCTTATTAAAATTGCTTTAATCCATGCCCAATTTGAAATGATTCATCCTTTTCTTGATGGGAACGGTCGTATTGGACGTGTGATTATTACACTTTTACTATGCTATTATGGGGTTTTGGATAAACCAACACTTTATTTGTCAGAATATTTTAATATTTTCAGACAAGAATATTTTGATAGATTAAATTATGTGCACGAGAAGGGCGACTACGAATCATGGGTTAAATTTTTTCTTGAAGGCGTTTGGCTTGTTGCAAAAGAATCTACTGAAACAGCAAGAGAAATAAACGCATTAAAAGAAAACGATTTGAAAAAAATTTCCGGGTTGGGTCGTAAAACTTCAAAAAATGCAATAATTTTACTTGAAAAATTATTTGGCAGCCCAGTAATAAGTGTCAACGACGTTGAAAAAATAACTGGGTTAACTTTTGCAAATGCAAATAACCTAGTCAAGAAATTAGAAGAATTGGAAATACTAAAAGCTGTTGATCAACGCAAACGCGGCAGAGTTTTTGCTTACACAAAATATCTAAGATTGTTCAAAGAAAAAACTTATTATAAATTATAAATAAATTGTTATTAAAAATTATGATTTATTTAATCGGCGCGCCACCCAGATGTGGCAAAACAACATTGGCTAAAAAAATGTCCAAACAAACACGAATTCCTTGGCTATCTTGTGATACTTTGGATTCAATAACTCAAGTGCTTACGCCAAAAGAAAAGTGGCAACAAAAATTTCCTTATACTTTTTTACGCAGAAAGAAAAATGTGGCTAGAAGTAATGATGCGTTTTACAATACCTACCCACCAACAAAAATAGTTAGTGTATTAAAAAAAGAAGCTCAAACAGTTTGTTTAACTATTGATACTGTAATCGCTTGCGAAATAGCTGATGGTAACGATTACATTATTGAAGGCTACCAGATATCACCAAATTTTGCTCAAAAAATGATCAAAAAATATAGCCAACAAAATGTAAAAGCTATTTTTCTTACCAAATTTAACATTAACAAATTCGCTGAAGACGTACATAAAAGTACCACACCTAATGATTGGCTAATTGTTTTAACTAAAAAACAAGAAACGTTCGTTAAGGTTGGTAAAATGGTTTCCCTATATAGTAAATATTTTGAAAAAGAGTCTGTAAAATTTGGTTTAAAAACTTTTAATATGGACGTAAATTTTAACAGCCAAATTACTAAAGCAATAAAATACTTGGCTAGTTAAAAAGTAAAAATTATGAAACTACTACTCACATCCGCTGGTTGGGAAAAAAATCCTGCTATTGGGAAAGAATTTTTAAAACTGGTTGGCAAAAAATCGTCTGAAATCAGAATATTTTTTGTTATTACACCAATTAAGTACCCAAAACGAAATAAATACATTAAAAGGCTGTTTAAAGATTTAAAAGTGGTTAATATCTCAGAAAAAAATATTACCTTTTTTAAATTAGACAGACAAATTACGAAAGATAATTTAAAAAATATAGATGTTATTTTTGTCTTTGGTGGAAATACTTTTGATTATTTAGACAGAATCAAAAAAACTGGCCTTGATAAATTAATAAAAAGTTTTGTAAAAAAAGGTGGGGTTTATTTAGGATTAAGCGCTGGCAGCTATGTTGCAGCCCCAACTATCAAAGCAGCCACATGGAAAAATGTGGATGAAAATTTAATTGAACTGAAAAATCTTAAAGGTTTAAATCTTGTTCCGTTTTTAGTAACAGCACATTTAGACGACAAATCACTACCAATTGTTAAGGAAGAAGCTAAAAAAACAAAATACAAAATTATATCTTTAACCGACGAACAGGCAGTTTTGGTTAACGGCAAAACCACAAAAATAATTGGCAAAGGTAAAAAGAATATTTTTAACTAACCATTTTCTTATGTTATTCGGCATCACACTTGTCCATTGGTTAGTTATTGCCAGTGCAATTATTAGCGTATTCGGTTCAATTGCCTATATCCGCGACACTTTTTTAGGAAAAACCAAACCTAACCGTGTTACTTGGTTTTTGTGGGCGCTTGCCCCACTTATCGGCACTGGCGCCGCATTATCTGCCCACGCCGACCCTTGGGCGACCACCCGTATTTTCTTGGCTGGATTTCTACCTTTAATAATTTTAATTGTTTCGTTTTTTAATAAAAAAAGTTATTGGAAATTAACCACTTTTGATTTTCTTTGCGGTTTTTGTTCACTACTCGCAATCATAATGTGGGCAATAATCGATTCCCCACAACTAGCCATACTGCTAGCCGCCATTGGCGACGGCTTTGCCGCCATCCCCACTATCCGCAAAGCTTGGACCAACCCCGAAACCGAAACCGGCCTAACTTTTATCTTCGGTCTTACCGCCACCCTGTTAGTACTTCCCTCTATTACAATATGGAACATCGAAAACTCCGCCTTTCAAATTTATCTCCTCGCTTCTAATATAATATTAATTTTCTCAATTTATAGAAAAAGATTAAAAAAATAGCAATGTGCAAAAAATGCACACTACAAATTAAAAACAGTTTACTTTAACCACAAAAACAATCCAGTTGTTGCAAAAAATACAACAACTGGAGACAGCTTAATTTAACATTGCACTTTTTAACCAAATACAGTAAAATATCTCCGTAATTAATATATTATGCTTACTATTGAAGAAGTTAAAAAAATCGCTAAATTGGCTCGAATTGACCTTACGCCCGAAGAAGAAAGCCGCCATGCCGACACTATTTCGGTGGTTTTAGATTATATGAAAATTTTGGATGAAGTGGATACCACTAACGTAGAGCCAACTGCGCAGGTAACTGGTTTAAGCAATATTGTACGCGAAGATATCACTCACGAATGTACAATCAAAAAAGAACTCTTGGCACAAATGCCACAAGTAGACCAAAATGAGCTGGTGGTGCCAGCAGTTTTTGAATAATTTTTGTATGAAAGAATTAAATACCCTTACAATTAAAACTGCCCGAGCTGGTTTAGATAAAAAAGAATTTACATCGGTCGAACTTACCCAGGCTTGTTTAAACAGAATTAAAGAACGCAACCCAGAATTAAATGCCTTTATTACTGTTTGTGAAAAAGAAGCTTTGGAAGAAGCCAGGGCCGCTGATAAAATAATCACCAGTGGAAAAGCGTTGGCTCTTACTGGTATTCCCTTCGCTGTTAAAGATGCAATTTGTACTGCCGGTGTACGCTCAACTGCTTCAGCCAAAATTTTAGATAACTACACTCCACCCTTTAACGCCACTGTTATACAAAAAATCCGCGAACAGGGCGGTGTTTTAATTGGTAAAAATAATTGCGACGCTTTTGGCCACGGCGCTAGTAACGAAAATAGTATGTATGGTGCTGTTAAAAATCCACACGATCTAACCAAAGTTTCTGGTGGGTCTTCTGGCGGCTCGGCTGTGGCTGTAGCCGACCATATGTGTATTTTTGCTATTGGCGAAGATACCGGTGGATCGATTCGCCAACCTGCTAGTTTTTGTGGTGTGGTTGGACTACGCCCTTCCTACGGCCGCAACTCTCGGTTTGGCATTATGCCAATGGCATCATCGCTCGACACGGTTGGCCCCTTTACAAAAACTGTTGAAGATATGGCGATTGTAATGGATATAATTGCTGGTCAAGATTCGCTCGACGCTACCACCGTTCCAGACACTGTTCCAGAATATTCTAAAACTTTAAATAAAAAATCTAAAATTCGCATTGGTATTCCAAAAGAATATTTTGCTTTTGCCGAATTAAACAAAGAAATTAAAACGGTTATAGAAGAAAAAATTAATTCCTTAAAAAAACAAAGTTACGAAATTGTTGATGTCAGTTTACCTTATACAAAATATGCCACCGCTGTTTACTATATCGTTGTTCCAAGCGAAGACAGCTCTAACCTAGCTCGAATGGATGGGATTCGCTACGGCGCACGCAAACAAGAAGGCAATTTATTCGAACTTTATGCCAAAACTCGTGATCTTGGTTTTCCTGAAGAAGTAAAGCGTCGTATTTTAATTGGCACCTACGCTTTGTCTGCCGGATATTATGATGCGTATTACAAAAAAGCCCAACAAGTCCGTACTTTAATTAAAAATGATTTTGATGAAGTGTTTAAAAAAGTTGATGTTTTAGTTACCCCCACCTCGCCTTTTACCGCTTTTAATATTGGCGAAAAATCTAATGATCCACTAGCTATGTATTTGGCTGATGTAATGCTTATACCCGCTGCTGTTTCTGGCGTACCCGCTATTTCTGTACCAGGCGGTAAAGATAAAAATGGATTGCCGATTGGTATCCAAGTTATTGGACCAAGAATGGGAGAAGAACAAGTATTACAAATTGCTAAACAAATTGAAGATAGCTTACAAAAGCAAACATTTATTTGCTAATTGCTCCTTGTTCATTGTTAATTTATTTATGCCAAATTTAATTCCCATTATCGGTCTTGAAATTCATGTTGAGCTTAAAACAAAAAGCAAAATGTTTTGTAGTTGTAAAAATGATCCCGATCATGATGCGCCCAACACCAACATTTGTGAAATTTGCCTAGCTCACCCCGGAACTTTGCCCGTACCAAACAAAACCGCAATCGAATGGACAGTAAAAATTGCCCAGGCTTTGGGTTGTAAAATTAACACCGAAAGTAAATTCGACCGTAAACATTATTTTTATCCCGATTTACCAAAAGGTTATCAAATCTCGCAATACGACCAACCCGTTGGCGAACATGGAAAAATAGAATTAGACTTTTTACCAGGCAAAAATCATCGCGATAATACCACTATTGGTATTACTAGGGTTCACCTAGAAGAAGATACTGCCAAATTAACTCATGGCACAAAAAATGAAACCCTGGTTGATTTTAACCGAGCTGGTGTACCACTAGTTGAAATTGTTTCAGACCCAGATATTGAAAGTGGCACCGAAGCCAAAGCTTACTGCCAAGAATTACAAGCAATTTTCCGCTCTTTGGGTGTTAGTGATGCGGATATGGAAAAAGGACAAATGCGTTGCGAAGCCAATATTTCTCTTCAAGAAGCTGGACAATTTGTAATTGAAGATTGTATAGTAAAACCTGCCAAAAACTACACACTAAATCCAAAAGTAGAGGTAAAAAATATTAATTCTTTTCGGGCTGTAGAAAAAGCCATTGATTTTGAAATTGCACGCCAAACAAAAATGTTAGAAAATGGCGAAACCTGGATTCAACAAACTCGTGGCTGGGATAACGACAAAAATGAAACTGTACTACAACGCGAAAAAGAAACTTCGGCCGATTATCGCTACTTCCCCGAACCAGATATTCCACCATTCAACCCAAGCCAAATTGCTGGCGAAATTAATTTACCAGAATTGCCAGCTGCCAAACGCAAACGCTTTCACACCGAATATGGTTTTTCGTATGCTGACGCCGGACTTTTAAGTAATGATAAAAATTGGGGTGATTTTGCCGAAAGCACCATTAGCGAAATGTATGATTGGTTGCATAATTTACCAGAAACCAAAGCAAACGCCGAAGACACAATTGCTACCCAAAAAACTCAACTGGCCAAATTGGCTGGTGGTTGGATTACTTCCAAATTAATGGGCGCAATGAGTGAAAGAAAAATTGATATTAAAATATTAAAAATTAAACCAGAAAATTTTGCCGAATTAATAGCACTAATTTTTACCAACCGCGTTAATTCTACCAACGCCCAAAAAATATTAATCGAAATGCTTGATTCTGGAGTAGATATGGACCCAACCCATATTATGGAAGAAAAAGGCTACGGCCAAATGGCCGATGAAGATGCTTTGGGGAAAATCGTAGACGAAGTAATAAAAAACAACCCAAACCAAGTAACCCAATTTAAAGCCGGCAAAGAACCACTACTACAATTTTTAAAAGGCATGGTAATGAAAGCCACCGAAGGCAGCGCCGACCCAGGTGTAGCCGAAAAATTGTTAAGAGAAAAGTTAAAAAATTAAAACATAAAAAAATTCCCTGAAATAAAGGGAATTTTTTATAAACAAAAATCCATCGCTTCCCCACCTAGTGCTTCCTTTAAAGAAAACACCGGGTGATGTGCGATGGACTCTTGTCCTTTCCACTCACCACCCCCAGAAGCCGATCAAACGACCACTGAGTGAACGTGCGCATCAGGTAACGGACTCGAGGTAGAAGAAGATACCTTCATCGTACCTCGCCCGGATCATGGTTGGGCCCCCGATGTCGATGTTTTCGATCGCCTTCTCGAAGGTACATCCCCCACACTTGACAACAGCCTCGAACGGGTAGAGGTTGCAGACTACGAGATCAACCGGCTTGATGCCGAGGTTCAGGATCTGGCCCTGCTGGTCGGCGTTGGGCAGTGCCAGAATTCCACCGAGCACGCCCGGATGCAGCGTCTTCAGACGCCCGTCCAAGCACTCGGGGAACTGCGTGACTTCGGCCACGTCGATTACGGTCAATCCGGCGTCACGCAACGCCTTGGCCGTGCCACCCGTGGACACCAACTCGAAGCCGAGCTTCACGAGGCCCTCTGCGAATTCGACCAATCCGGTCTTGTCCGAGACACTCAATACCGCACGTTTCATGAGCACCCTCCTCCGGCTCTGCCGGTGTAAAAATGGAACAGTCATATAAACATAACACAAACGCTATTTTTTTTCAATACTATTGCCTAAAAAAACAATGGTGATATAATACCCCAGTATGAAATATATTCACCAAAAATATAGATAAAAAACCACCTAAATCCGGGTGGTTTTGTACGTAACCCAAACACTTACTCCTTATTCCTTACTCTTTATTCCTTAACTTATGCTTTCCATCCCTCTAGCCCTTACCTACGACGATGTTCTAATCGTACCAAAACGTTCTTCTCTCACTTCACGAAGCGAAGCTAATACAACCACTCGCTTAACCAAAAAACTCAACCTCAACATTCCTATTGTTACTTCCAACATGGACACAGTTACCGAAAGTGATATGGCGATTGCTTTGGCTCGACTGGGTGGTATTGGAATTTTGCATCGTTTTATGACAATCGAAGAAAATGCCGAAGAAGTAAAACGTGTAAAACGCGCTCAAAATTTTATTGTAAACGATCCCTATACGATTGACCCCGAAAAATCTGTAGCCGAAGCCAAAGCCTACGCTGCTTCAATTGGCATTACCGGCCTAATGGTTTCGAATGGCGATCGCAAACTTCGTGGCATTCTTTCGCGTCGTGATTTTCTTTTCTCAAATGGAGATAACAAAAAAGTTTCCGAAATCATGACACCTCGCGAAAAATTAATTGTTGGCCACGCTCATACTACTTTTAACGAAGCCAAACAAATTTTCTCCGAACATAAAATCGAAAAACTGCCATTGGTTGATTCCGAAGATAGAATTGTGGGAATTATTACAAGCGATGATATTAAACATATTATTGATTATCCACTATCTAATTGCGATGATGACGGCCAATTAATAGTGGGCGCTTCGGTTGGTGTACAAGGTGATTTTGTAGAACGAGCCGAAGAATTGGTAAAAGCTGGTGTTGATGTAATTGTAATTGATATTGCCCACGGCCATTCTGATGCGATGTTTAAAGCCATTGCCAAATTACGCGAAGCTATTGGCGACACACAATTAATTGCAGGTAATATTGCCACTGCCTCGGCTGCTTTAGAATTATGTGAAGCCGGAGTAGATGGATTAAAAGTTGGTGTTGGCCCTGGTACAATTTGTATCACTCGTCTAGTGACTGGTTGTGGCATGCCCCAATTAACCGCTGTAATGGAAACTTCTCGAATTGCCAAACGTTATGGTGTACCCATTATTGCTGATGGCGGTATTCAAAGATCTGGAGACATTGTAAAAGCTATCGGTGCTGGCGCTGATACAGTAATGATGGGTGGTATGTTTGCTGGCACAGAAGAAAGCCCTGGGGTGGTTATGACCAAAGGTGATAGAAAATTTAAAATTTGTCGAGGCAGTGCCAGTTTTACCGTAGCCAATCAAAGAAGATTAATTAAACAAAGCGCTAAAGAGGTAAAAGAAATAATACCAGAAGGGGTAGAATCAATCGTGCCGTTTAAAGGGCCAGTAACCGATATTGTAAACCAACTAATTGGCGGCCTAAAATCTGGCATGAGTTACACTAATTCCCACACCATTGCCGAACTACAAAAAAACGTCGAATTTGTTCGCATGACCAACGCCGGCTTAAAAGAAAGCGGTTCCCATGATGTTCAAGCAATTACCTAAATGTGTGGATAAATATTTTTGACCATATTCTTCTATTCTGCTATACTGCTTTTAGCTTATGAAACACAAATATCCTCTTCAAAACTACAAAAAAATTAAAAAAGACACATTTGTCCTCAATTTATTAATTTCCATACTACCATAAGGTAGTATTTTTTTAATTATTTATGAATTTTACCAATCGCGACATCATCGGAATATCAGAATTAACAAAAACCGAAATTCTACATATTTTAAAAATAGCCAAAAGTCTAAAACAAAAACCACAACCAAAAATTTTAGAACACAAAGTAATGGGAAGTTGTTTTTTTGAACCTTCTACTCGTACCAGACTTTCTTTTGAAACTGCCATGGAGCGATTAGGAGGTAAGGTAGTGGGGTTTGCTGATCCAGGGGTAACATCGGCCAAAAAAGGCGAATCATTATTTGACGCTATAAAAATTATTGGTCAATATGTTGATGTAATCGCCATGCGCCACCCCATCGAAGGCGCAGCCAGGCGTGCGGCCGAAGCCACCGATAAACCAATCTTAAATGGCGGTGATGGTGCCAATCAACACCCTACTCAAACATTACTAGACTTATTTACCATCCAAGAATGTCAGAAAAAACTAGAGGGTTTAAGTATTGCTTTGGTAGGTGATTTAAAATATGGCCGTACCACTCATTCTCTAGCCCAAGCATTGGCGCACTTTAACGCCAAACTATATTTTGTTGCCCCAGACAGTTTGCAGATGCCTGGATATATTTGCGATGAATTAAAAAACAATAATATCAAATTTTCCATACATCAAAAAATCGAAGAAGTGATAAATAAAGTAGACATCTTTTATATGACTCGCATCCAAGGCGAACGTTTTGCTGATCCAATGGAATACGAACGTGTAAAAAATGTTTTTGTACTTAATGCTAAAATGCTAGAAAAAGCCAAACCAAATTTAAAAGTAATGCATCCCCTGCCTCGAGTTAACGAAATCACAACCAGTGTTGATAAAACCCCCCACGCCTACTATTTTGAACAAGCCGAAAATGGATTGTACGTACGAGAAGCACTGCTTGGATTAGTTTTAGGTAAACTTTAATTTTTTACTAAACATTAAAAAATATGTCTGAATCATTACAAAAAAACAAACTCCTTGTAACCGCTATCAAAGATGGTACAGTAATTGATCATATTACTGCGGCTCATGCTCTAAAAATTATTCGCTTGCTCAATCTAGCCGATCATAACAAACGCGTTACCGTCGGGTTAAACTTGCCTAGTAAAACTATGGGGCTAAAAGATTTAATCAAAGTAGAAGGCCGCGAATTAACCGAGGAAGAAATAAAACGCGTGGCGATATTGGCACCAGAGGCAACTATTAATATTATTAAAAACTATCAAATCGCTAAAAAATTTCATGCCGAAATTCCCGATGTAATCGAATATGTAGTGGTATGCCCTAATCCAATATGTATCACCAACAACGAAAACATGGATAGTAAATTTATTGTAAAAAAAGAAAAAAATAATATCAAATTAAAATGCTGGTATTGCGAAAAAACTTTTCCCCAAGAAGAAATCAGAGACTACAAAAATAATTAATATGCTGATTAAAACTTGGAACAACCAAGAAATTGATCTGCCAATAGAGATCGCAAATACAGGTGATCCGGTGGCTTTACCAGCTCTAATCGACCCCCATGTCCATTTTCGCACTCCGGGTGCCGAACAAAAAGAAAATTGGATTACCGGTACAGAAGCAGCTTTGGCTGGTGGTGTAACCACTGTGTTTGATATGCCAAATAATAATCCGGCCGTTATAGACTATCAGTCAATCATAAATAAAAAACAAATTATTAATGAACAAATTAAATTAACTGGCAAACAATTAAATTATTATCTTTATTTAGGCGCTACTCCAAATAATTATACCGAATTTGCCAAATGCAAAAACGAAATAATTGGTGTAAAACTTTTTATGGGCGCTAGCACTGGTGATTTACTAGTAGAAAAACTAGAAGATCAGGAAAATATTTTTAAAACCTGTGCCGAATTAGATCTAGTTTTGGCAGTTCACGCCGAAAGCGAAGAAATTATTAAAGCCAACAGTTCACAGTTCACAGCCAATAGTTTAAAAACAAGTGGCCATTCAAAAATTCGTTCTCGCGAAGCAGCTGTAAAAGCAGTTACACAAGCCTTATCTTTGGCTAAAAAATATAACACCAAATTATACATCTGCCATGTTAGTACCAAAGAAGAAATTGAATTAATTACACAAGCAAAATCAGAAGGCGTAACAGTATATGCCGAAGTTGCCCCCCACCACCTATTTTTAACCGAAAACGACTACGAACGCCTAGGAACGCTGGGACAAATGAATCCGCCTCTTCGTACCATTTCCGATCAAATTGCCCTCTGGCAGGCCATTACGAATGGTATAATTGATACTATAGGTACCGACCACGCCCCCCATACTTTAGAAGAAAAATCTAAAACATACCCCAATTCCCCATCTGGTGTACCTGGCATCGAAACTCTTTTGCCCCTACTATTAAACGCATACCACGAAGGTAAAATTTCTCTACAAAAAATTGTTGAACTAACTAAATTTAATATTGAAAAAATATTTAATCTACCACCAAATAATGATTGGGTAATAGCAGATTTAAATTTAGAAAAAAAAGTAGAAAACAAAAACCTAAAAACCAAATGCGGCTGGAGCCCATACTCTGAAACAAAATTAAAAGGCTGGCCAATAATGACGGTATAGTTCACAGCCAATAGCCAATAGTTCGTAGTTACAGGCCTATTGGCTGTGAACTATTGGCTATGAACTATCAACAAGCTGTTGGCTATGAACTAAATAATTAATTAATACGCCAAAAAAACAGTCACCTAAATTAACTATTGGCTGTGAACTATTGGCTAAGAACTATACACATATGCGTCATCTCATTTCACTTAAAGAACAAACAAAAGAAGATTTACTAAATATTTTAAATATCGCCCAAAAATTAAAAGCCAAAAGAAAAGCCGGCGAAAGTGTAGATATATTACACAACCAGACTTTAATCATGCTTTTTCAAAAAACTTCTACTCGCACTCGCCTTTCATTCGAAGCTGGTATGACCGAACTTGGTGGACATGCAATTTATTTAGACGCCCGAAATACCCAATTTGCTTTAACTGATTTTAAAGATGAAATCCAAGCTGTAATGCGGTACGGATCGGTGTTAATGTTTCGCGCCTTAAAAGCAGCCGATGTTACCACTGCGGCTTTATTAAATAAAATTCCAGTAATCGACGCTTGTAGCGAAAAATATCACCCTTGCCAAGCACTAGGCGATATTCTTACCATGATCGAACATTCTAATGGTTTGACTAATATTAAAAAAGTTACTTGGCTTGGCATTGAAAATAATGTTTCCAATACTTTACAATTAGCTTGTGCTAAATTGGGTATCGAAGTGGCTATTGCCGCGCCAGAAGCCAACCCACCAAGTGTTGACCCAGAATTAAATAATTTGGCAAATAGCACTGGCTTAATTAAACGTACCACCAACTTGGCCGAAGCCATGGCCAACACCGATTATGTTCACACCGATACTTGGATTGATATGGAATTTTTTAAAGATGGCAAAGTAATACCCGAATATCAAGCCGAATACGATCGACGTTTAAATACTTTTAAACCCTTTCAATTAAACGCTAATTTAGTAGATACCTATTCACCCAAAGCCGGCATTATGCATTGTATGCCTTGCCACATTGGTTACGAAATTTCTCGCGATGCAATTGATCACAAAAATTCTGTTATATTTGATCAAGCCGAAAATCGAATGCACATCCAAAAAGCAATTATATTATGGCTTTTGGAAAAAGAAAACTTAATTTAGTTCATAGCCAACATTAATAGTTCATAGCCAATAGTTCACAGCCAATAGGCCTGTAACTACGAACTATTGGCTATTGGCTGTGAACTCTAAATATCTTATGCTAGAAACAATTTTCCTAAACAAACAATTCTCTAATCCCATTGTACTCGCTTCAGGAATCTTAGGCGTAACCGGTGCTAGTTTAAATAATGTTATCAAAAATGGCGCTGGTGGTGTAACAGTAAAATCTGTTTCCAAAGAACCACGTCTTGGCCACCCCAACCCTACCATGGCTGGTTATGAACATTTTTTTATTAACGCAGTTGGACTTTCCAACCCAGGAATTGAAAATGCTATTCTTGAATTAAAAAAATTCAAAGAATTGTCTAACGCACCGCTAATTGGTAGTATTTTTGCTGGCACACCCGAAGAATTTGGTTGGTTGGCAGAAAAAATTTGTGAAGCGCCAATTGATTTTTTGGAAATCGATATTTCTTGCCCAAATGTTAGCCGCGAATTTGGCGACCCCTTTGCTTATTCTGTACCAGCCGTAGAAAAAATTACCAAAGCAGTCAAAGAAAAATCAACTGTACCAATTTCTGTTAAACTTTCCCCTAATGCTTGGAATATTGATATAATTGCTAAAGCCGCCGAAAGTTCTGGTGCCGATGCTATTACCGCCGTAAACACTATTAGCGGTATGACAATCGATGTTCGGGCTCGTCGACCAGTTCTACACAATAAACAAGGTGGCGTATCTGGCCCAGCCCTATTTCCAATTGCCCTTAAATGCGTGTATGATATTTACAGGGCAGTAAAAATTCCAATTATTGGTACTGGCGGAGTAACCACTGGTGAAAATGCCTTAGCCATGATTATGGCTGGCGCTACTTTGGTGGGTGTAGGCTCTGCGGTATATTTTCGAGGGGTAGAAGTTTTTAAACACATTACCGAAGAAATGACAAAAATTATGGAGGAAGAAGGAATAAAAAATTTAAACGAAATTCGTGGCTGTGTACATTTGTAGTTCAGAGCCAATAGCCAATAGTTCGTAGTTACAGCCTATTGGCTGTGAACTATCAACAAACTATTAACTTATAATATTATATGGATTCTACATTTATTAAAATCTCTGATATAGAAATCGAAAACTCGAACGTAAAAACTTTTTATTTTGATTATGAATTAAAAAGTAAACCAGGACAATTTATCATGCTTTGGATTCCAGGCACAGATCAAAAACCATTTTCTGTTTCTTTTGATAACGGCCAAAAATTTGGTTTAACCATTTTTAAACGAGGGCCAGCAACCAATAAATTATTTAAAATGAAAATTGGTGATCGGGTCGGAATAAATGGACCATACGGCACCAACTTTACTATCAATCCAAATTTACACTACATTATGGTAGCTGGTGGGTATGGTGCTGCCCCTTTAAAATTTTTAACTCAAACTATTAATGGTGCTGCAATCGATTTTATTGCTGGTGGCCGCACCAAAGATAATTTATTATTTGAAGAAGAACTAACAAAAATACCAAACCTTAATTTACATATTACTACCGATGACGGCAGCAAAGGTTATAAAGGATTTGTAACTGATGTATTAGTAGAATTGTTAGCTAAAATTGACCCTGCCCAAAAAGATAAAACTTTGGTGGTTACTTGTGGGCCAGAATTAATGCAAAAAAAGGTATTGGATATTTGTAATGAACACAATATTAATTGCGAAGTAAGCATCGAACGCTATATGAAATGTGGTATGGGTATTTGCGGCCAATGCGTAATTGATGATTTGGGTATTTGTATGTGTAAAGACGGACCAGTAGTTAATCAAAAATTAGCTAACCAAATTTTTGAATTTGGTAAATATCATCGTGATAAAAGTGGTGTAATAGTTCACAGCCAATAGCCAATAGTTCATAGTTACGGGCCTATTGGCTACGAACTATCAACAACCTATTGGCTACGAACTATTGGCTATGAACTAATTAAACATATGACCAAAGATTTAATTCTAAAACTTTACGAAATCAATGCGGTTAAATTTGGTGAATTTAAATTAAAGAGCGGTATCATGTCGCCAATTTATATTGATCTGCGTATTACTGTTTCTTACCCCGAAGTATTAAAAATGGTAGCCGAAGCAATGTGGCAAAAAGTAAATGACATAAAATTTGATTTAATTTGCGGTGTCCCCTATACTGCTTTACCGATTGCTACGGTTATGTCGGTAGAACACAATATCCCAATGATTATGCGCCGCAAAGAAGTAAAAGATTATGGTACTAAAAAAGCAATTGAAGGAAAATTTGAAACCGGACAAAATTGTTTAATTATTGAAGACTTGGTTACTTCTGGCTCTAGCGTTTTTGAAACCATCGAACCACTACAATTAGAAGGATTAAAAGTAACAGACATTGTAGTATTGGTAGATCGTGAGCAAGGTGGAAAAAAACATCTTCAAACAAAAGGCTATAATTTACATTCTGTAATTACCATTTCAGAAATGTTAGAAGTTTTAAAAACTGAAAATAAGTTAGAAAAAGAAATGGTAGAAAAAGTAAAAACATTTATTCAAAGCAACCAAGTGTAATTATGAATTATACCTACACACAACGCGCGAATTTATGTACCAATCCAACTGCTGTAAAACTTTTACAGTTAATGGACCAAAAACAAACCAATCTTTGTATCGCCGCCGACGTAATTTCTAAAAACCAATTACTAAAAATCGCCGACGAACTTGGAGACGAAATATGTATTTTGAAAACTCATATTGATATTTTGGAAGATTTTGATATGGACACAGTTATCCAACTTGACAGATTATCAGAAAAACATAATTTTCTTTTATTTGAAGACAGAAAATTTGCGGACATTGGTAACACTGTAAAACACCAATATCAAGACGGCATTTATCACATCGCCGATTGGGCTCACATTACTAACGCTCACACTGTTCCAGGGCCAGGAATTATTACTGGCCTAAAAGAAGTTGGGTTGCATAAAGGACGAGGATTACTACTGCTTGCCGAAATGAGTTCGGCTGGCACGCTCGCTAAAAATGAATACACTGCCGAAACATTAGAAATGGCAAAAAACAACAAAGACTTTGTAATTGGTTTTATTACCATGCGCCAGTTAATTGATGACCCGTGTTTTATTAATCTAACACCAGGAGTACAACTAGCAGTTGGCACTGACAACTTAGGACAACAATACAACACCCCAGAAAAAGTAATTAAAGAAAATAATTCAGATGTTATTATTGTCGGCCGAGGTATTTATGAAGCCCAGGATCCAATTGCCGAAGCCAAAAAATATCGCACTGCCGGTTGGCAAGCATACTTGGCTAAATTAAGCTAAATTTATATACCCCATCTTGACAGAATAGCAAATTTATGCTATTCTGTTATGTTATTGGGGTGGAGAAAATAATAATTAATTAGTTGATTGTTATTTTGTCCGTAACCATATGGATGGAGGAATCCATGTTCTGGACGATCGAACGAGCCACCGAGTGGTGGCAACTGCTCATGGTCTTGGCTGGGGTCTTGGGGATCCTGGCCTACATCGCGATGCAGGCCATCGCGTACGAGTGGGTCGACAAAGGCCCTAATCCGATGGCGCGCAGAAACGTGGCGGGAGAAATGATCGAGGAACGGATACTCGATCGCGAGCCCCGCTCCTGGCGGATCCGGATCATCGGCTGGACGATCGAGCTCGCCATCTTGGCGGCGCTACCCCAACCGATGCTGATCGCAGCTGGCATCGGCATCGCCGTCGCCGCGGCCATACACACGGTGTCCCGTTCGGTGGACACCACCATTGGTGGAGGGGGTTACTAAGCCCGTCCGGTCGGTCGTCTTGCTCACGCGAGGCGATCGACCGGTGGGCTCTTTCTATATATAAACCCTGCACCGTTCTGGTGCAGGGTTTTGATTTAAATATTTTTTATCTACCGGCAATTAATTGCAGAACACTACCTACTTTTTCTTTCCACTTATTATCGTCCAAAACGCCTTTCATACTTAACAATTCTTTTAGATCTTCATCAGATAACATATACAACCACTCAATCACTCGCTTTTGTTGCTCTGGAGTTTGATAAAGCAAAATATCTACTAATTCAATCTGCAAGCGTTCAGCCAAACCATAACGATCTAATAAATCCAATAAACGATCACTGTCTTCTGGGCTCATCTTCTCTCTTATTAATTTGTAAACATTACTTTTATTTCTTTGGTCGGCTAATAATGAACTGCTTAATTCACCAGATACATCTGGTGTAAATTTTACTTCTGTATCCATATTATTTAGCACTCAAACTTTTTAAAACTAACTTCATTAATTCTTCTGCACTTTTATTGGTTGCATCTATTTTCTTTACTGCTTCGCGCACTATCTCTTTGGTATAACCCAAAGAAATTAACCCCTCAACCACATCTCCCACCACACCATCCTCGTTACCCAACTGTTCATTTCTAATTGTTCCTTGTTTATTAATTTTATTTTTCAATTCTACTACAATCCGCTCGGCGGTTTTTCTTCCCACTCCACTTACCTTAATTAAATAATCAACATCGCTTCTACTAATCGCTCCAGAAATTTCGGCGACTGTTCCAAGTGATAACAAATGCAAAGCCGATTTTGGCCCAATACCAGTAACAGTTAAAAACTGCAAAAATAATTCACGCTCTGCTTGATCTTTAAAACCGCAAAGCTCCATTGCGTTTTCTCGAACCACTAAATAAGTTAATAACTGCACCTCTGTTCCTACCTGCCACTCGCTAACCGTAGCAATATTAACCAAAATTTCATATCCAATACCGCCCGCAGTTATAACCACTATTTTATTTTCTTCTTTACTAACAATTTTTCCAACAATTAAAGAAATCATATTACTTCTTTTTTCCTACTCGGCTTACTCTAATCAACCCCCCGCAAGGCACAACATCAATACCTTTCTTTTCTAATTCATCTAATAATAAATTCATACCTAAAGAATCTGAGGCCATATGCCCAGCAATTACTATATTTAAGTGATGTTCGTTGGCTTTGCCCCTGGCACTTTCTTTCATATGCATACCAACTATTGTAGAAATACCATAACGCGATAATGCTTCATACATTGCATCGGAAGGATTGGTGCCCCCAGTCATTTCTAATATAAACTTACCTAACCGACTTTTTGGATTACCCGAAAGTAAATTTGGCCCAGCGCCACGTCTTTTAGCTTCTTGATATTCTGGAATTTCTAATAAAGCATCCAGAAAATCCCCCACGGTGCGCAACTTCTTTTTTGATAAAAACTTCATCAAAAAATTATTTACCAAATTATCCGTAGGTGTATGAGTATTCATTAAATTTACTTTGAGTAGACGCGCCATATCGATAATCTGATAATGATTAATCGGATGTATACTTCTACCTACTTCTTTGATTCTTTCTTCCATCATTTTTTCGGCCACATGAACCGGTACACCAGCTTGTTCAAACATAGCTACTTGCATATCCATTACACCATGCAAATCTGCCAAACCACGACCCAGTGGATGATGGCCCATAACTAAATCAATTTTTTTACCCCGCTCGCTTAATTGTGAAGCCAAAAGTATTTCACTACCATCAATATCAATGCCAGCCAATACTCGTTTTACCACTGTTTTATCATCGCTAAAATGCACACCGCTATCAGAATAGGGGTGGTCTAGGCGCTCTGCGTTAAAATATGATTTAGCCTCGGAAGACGATTTGTCGTGCTCTTTCTTAACATCTGCCAAATATTCTTTGATTCCTTGTGCGCCACGTGGGTCAACCGATTTGGCCATATTAACTGCCAATTCAAAAATTTGTTTTACTAACATAGTGTGAAAGAAATAAGGAGTAAAGAGTAAGGAATAAATAACAGTTAATCGCCCGCATTACTTATTCCTTTTTCCTTATTCTTTATTCCTTCATCTTATTACAAAAAAACCGACCTGTCAAACCCTATACACCACATTTTGTGGGGCTGGGCACGTTACAGGTCGGCGTGACGAAGACAAGCATTTTTCGTCATTTTACTTTTATTTTCTTCCCCCTAAAATCCTTATAACTATCTGCCTTAAATTCCCAAAAATCCAACGGCACAGGTATTTTACCAGAACCATCTGGGGCGTCAATAGTATATAATGGTGTTGCTAAACCACTTAGTCTCTTGCGTAATTCTGTAAAAATTTTTATTTCTTTTTTAAAATCAACCATAAAATGTTCGACCCCAATTACTGGATCACACCGAAAAAAATAATACGGCTTTACTCCCACTTCTACTAATCGAGAAAATAAATTATACAAAATTTCTACAGAATCATTAACTCCTTTTAGTGAAACTGTTTGCGATAACATCATTGTACAAACCGGACGCAAACGATTTAATGCTTTAATGGTTGCCTCGGTAATTTCGGCTGGATGTTCAAAATGTAGCATTAAATATAGTGGCTGTTTTTTAACTATTTTTAATGCTTCAATTAACTTTTTATTTACTGCACTGGGATTAGAAACCGGCAAACGCGAGCCAACCCTAATTACTTTTATTTGAGGTAATTTTACAAATTTTTGTAAAGCTTGTTTTAGTATTTCTGGCACGGTCATAGGGTCGCCACCAGAAAAAACCAATTCTTTAATTTCGGGATGTTGTTTAATATATCGCACCATATTATCCAAATCTTTGGTACTAACTATTCCTTTAGCAATATCCGATACTTTACGTCGGCGAGTACAAAACCGACAATAGGCAGCACAATTCATAGTTAAAAGCACCAGAGCTCTATTACCGTACTTGTGCACTAAACCCCGAGTAACTGTAAAATGTTCCTCGAGCAACGGATCGGCCGAAGTAATCGTTTCGTCTTGCTCTTCTTTGTTCGAAGGTACAAACTGACGATAAATTTCCGGACAAACTTTGGTAAGTTTTTTTAAATGTGGTGATAATCTAGTTGCCAACATAGAATTAAGGAATAATGAAAAAGGATTAAGGAATAAGTAACCTAAACAATCAATCGCTATTTACTCTTTATTCCTTACTCCTTGTTCCTTCATACACAATCCCATACCGTTTACACGCCGACTGTAAAATTTCTTCCAACATTTTTTCATAACTTAATCCATCTGCCAATGCCGCTCGCACAAACCTTGAATTATCTTTTGGATCAGGCATAACTCCGGGTGGACAATTTACTTCAATAAAACTTGGGGTACCATTTTTATCAAGCCGCACATCAATTCGTGCCCAATCTCTCATTTCCAAAGCGTCAAAAGACCGCAAACACAATTCTTCAATTTTGGATTTTAATTCTGGTGTTAATACAGCCGGACAAATTACTGGATCTTTTTGTTGCTCGGGATTATCATAAATCCATTTCGCTTCAAAATGATCAAACTTTGGCATCCCTTCTGGCAATTCATTAAAAGTAATTTCCACAATTGGTAGCACCCGAGCTGGATTGCCAATTACCGCTACTGTAAATTCTCGACCAGGTAAATATTCTTCAATAATTACCGGCTGATGAAATTTCTCTAATAGTTCTGCCACTAAATTTTTTAAATCTTCAGTATTATCTACCAAATTTTTAGCGGTAATACCTTTGCTCGAACCTTCGGCTAAAGGTTTGGCAATTACCGGAAAAAAATTAACTGGATTTTCTTCTAAATAAGATAATTTACTTACCGTCATCCAGTGCGGAGTGGCAATACCATAGGAGGTTAAAATTTCTTTAGCCACCGACTTGTTTAAACCCACTGCATAACCAAGTGGTTTTGGACCAGTATACGGAATTTGTAACATTTCCATCATGGCTGGCAATTGCGCTTCACGGTCTGCACCATGCATACCTTCGGCTACATTAAATACCAAATCAATTTTACTTTTTAAATTTCTTAATTTTTCGTAAGCATCCTCGTTGGCCTCTATCCCAACCACGGTATGCCCTAATTTTTCTAGTGCTCTAGTCATTCCTTCAATGGTTGTTGGCTCATCAAACTCTGCTTCTTTTAAATATTCAGGATTATTTAAATCTGGTTTGGTGTGTCGCATGTTGTAAACTAAACCAATATGCATATATTTTAATTTAAAATCAACCCACCATTCAAACTATTTTCTTTATTACCATTATCGCGGTGGACATTAATTACCAAACGTCTTAAAATTTCTTCAAATTCGATGCCATATAATTTTAAAACATTACTAACAGCACACTCTACCCCAAAAGCAGGATTGGCGTTACAGTCGATAAAATAATACCGGCCAGATTCATCTTGACGCACATCAAACTTGGCATAATCATCCATTTTTAAAACATCAAAAGCCGAACGAACATAACCTTCCAAAATATCATTGCCGTCAGCACGGGCATAATCATAACTATTAATATCATGCCAAACTGCGTCAAAAGAAGCAATTTTATATTTTTCGGCTGAATCACGAAATACTTTTTCTCCAATATATACTTTGCGAATTGCTCCTTCGAGTAAATAAGCGGTAAGTTCTTTACCAACAATAAATTCTTCTACCAAAACCGGCTGCTTGTAAGTACTGATCAAATTTTTTAATTGATTACGTAATCCAGCTTCGTTTTCGCTAACCGAATTTTGATCAATCGCTACGCTACCATGAACTTCATTTAATTTGGAAATTAAAGGAAATTTTAAATGCATGTCGATTGGGTCGTTGGCAGTCTTAAATAATTGATAGCGGGGCAATGGTACACCGGCTTGTTCTAATAATTTTTTGGTTAAAAATTTATTAGAATTAATAGATAACCCAAGCATGCCAGTGCCTAAATATGGAATATTTAATAATTCTAAAGTGCCAGGAATAGCCGCCGACAAATATTCTTTACCTTCCACCGAATCTACTAAATTTAATACAAAATCTAATGGTTTTTTCTTACGAAGAATCTCGGTTAAATCACTGTTGCCTGGCACCAAATCAACAACATACCCTAATTTTTCAAAATACGGCACCAAAGTTTTAGCACGCTCGAACACTTCCGCCTCGGAAATATATTGTTCTTCGGTTGGGAAGTATTCTCGTTTAGCATCACTATATAAAATAGCGATGTGTTTGTGATTGGTTATTTCCATTTTATTATCCATATAAATAAATATTCAAAAAAATTAACTGACCAGAAGATCCAGCGTTTGGTTGCTCTTTAACGGGTTAAAGAGTAATCAAACATGGGATTAGAACAAACAATTTCGCGTTTATTTGCCCTCGAGCGGGTTGTGCCCCGCAGGGCACCCTTTTGCCCTCGCGGGCAAAAAAAGCGAGGGGGCAAATAAACGTGGAATTGTGATTATGATTTAATAAAATAAACAAAATCCCAAGTCAACCACAGTCAACTTGGGATTAAATTTTAGTCAGAGATTAAATTAGGGAAAGGATCCTCCGTAAAGGACACATGATTCATAATATTTTTTCTGGTGTAATTATATCACCACTCACCCTAGTGTCAAGAGATTTTTGCCATGTGGATAAGTTAAACTAAAGCAATCATTACTTTACCCTCTCCTACTTCTATTTCTACCGCACCGTCCCTAGCTTCCAACACCAAATCTTTGGCTTTAACCGATGCTATTAATTCTGTTTTATATACCTCAAAAACTTCAACCAATTCTTTGTCTTCAGTATGCCAAAAAATAGTTACCAAATCCGCTGGGGTAAGATTTTTCTCTTTACGCATCTGATTTATCCCACGAACAAGTTCGCGCAACAAACCTTCACGTTTAAGTTCGGGGGTAATAACCGTATTTAATCTAATCTTAATTTCAGATTCTTCTTTTGTTACACCATCTTCTTGGTCTCGCACTACTTCTGTATATTTAACCTCTTTTACATTCAATTCATCAGCTGCCATTTTCTCCAATTGTTCTGAAAGTTGTTTTCCTTGATAACGTACATATTGTAGTGGTTGTCTTACCTTCACTCCACTTTCTGCCCGAGCTGCCAAACCCATCTCCACAATCTTCCTAGCCAAAATCATTTCTTCCAAAACTTTTTCATTCACCAATTTTTTATCCACCTCTGGCCAAGTCTCCAAATGTACTGATTCGATTATTCCTTGTTCCTTGCTCCTTATTCCTTTATATATCTTCTCTGCAATAAACGGCGTAAACGGTGCCATTAACTTGGATAAAGTTAAAAGTACATAACCCAAAGTATCCGAAGCAGCCAAAGCATCGTTTTTATCATCTCCTTTAAATCTATCACGCGAACGACGCACATACCACTGCGATAATTCGGTAACAAAATCCAAAATTGGTCGAGAAGCATCAGTCAAACGATAACCCTCCATGCCTTTGGTAACATCACCAATCAATACTTGCAATTTTGCCAAAATCCACTTGTCCAATATATTCTCACTTACTCCTTGTTCCTTATTCCTTATTCCTTCACTCGCAAACATTTCGTAAAATGTAACTACATTCCACAAAGTATTAATTAATTTACTATAAACTTCACGCACCCCAATCTCAGAAAAATTTAACCCTTCGGCTGCCATTACTGGCGAAGTAACCAAATAGTAGCGCATGGCATCAGCACCATATTTTTCCAAAACAATATCTGGTTCTGGATAGTTCTTTAAACGCTTGCTCATTTTTTTACCATCTTCTGCCAAAACAATGCCATTAACAATTACATTACGAAAAGCTGGCACTGAATGTTTGGTCGGGATAATTGGTTTTTTACCACTAGTTAAAGCAGTGGCTAAAATATGCAAGGTATAAAACCAACCGCGAGTTTGATCTTGGCCTTCCGCGATAAACTCCGCTGGAAAACCAGCCTCAAATTTGGTCTTATTCTCAAACGGATAATGCATTTGCCCATATGGCATAGAACCAGATTCAAACCAACAATCCAAAACCTCAGGAATACGTTTATATACCTTACCATCTTTTTTAATCTCCAAATCATCAATTTTGTGTTTATGAAGATCAGTGATTTTTGCACCAGTTAATTGTTCCAATTCTTCTACATTCCCTATACACAATGCCTCACCATCCTCATTTTCCCAAACTGGAAGCGGGGTTCCCCAAAATCGATTACGCGATACCGCCCAATCACGCGCGCCTTCAAGCCACAAACCAAAACGCCCTTCTTTTATATGCTCTGGCACCCAATTAATATCTTTATTATTTTTTAATAGTTGTTCTTTTAATTCTGTAACTTTAATAAACCAACTATTGGTAGCATAATTAAGAAGCGGGGTATCACAACGCCAACAATGTGGATAACTATGTTCAAATTTTTCTTTGCTAAATAATTTTCCATTATGCGCTAACCATTTAATAATTTCTACATCAGTCGCTGTCGGCTCTTCGCGTGGTTTAACTTCATGGCCAGCAAAATCTTCTACTTCCTCTACAAATCTCCCATCCATTTTTACGTGTTGCACCAGCGGTATCCCCTCACGTTTGCCCACATTATAATCGTCTTCACCAAAAGCTGGAGCAATATGTACCACACCAGTACCGTCTTCGGTGGTAACAAAATCAGCGCCTACTACTCGAAAGGCATTAGAGGTATTAACAAAATATGGAAATAACGGTTCATATTCAAGACCGATTAAATCCGAACCCTTGAATGTTTTATCTAACACATAACTCGTATCACGTAACACAGTTTCTAATCTATCCTTGGCCAATACCAAATTTTCTTCACCAACTTTTACTAAAACATAATCAATATCACTACCAACTGCCAACAAAACATTTCCTGGCAAAGTCCAAGGCGTAGTTGTCCAAGCCAAAATATACACCGGCCCGCTCACGTCTCGTAATTTTTCCTTATTACTTACTCCTTGTTCCTTTATACAAAACTTCATAGTCACTGAAATGTCTTTTACATCTTTATATCCCTGCGTTACTTCAAAATTTGATAACGGCGTTACACAGCGCGGACAAATATGCATGGCCTTGTGCCCTTTGTAAATCAAATTCAAATCCCAAAGCTGTTTAAACACCCACCAAACACTTTCCATATATGGCAAATCCATGGTTTTATAATCATTTTCCATATCAACCCAGCGCCCCATACGTTTGATAGTCTTTTTCCATTCTTCCGCGTATTTCAAAACCGTTGCCCGACAAGCTTCATTAAATTTGGCTACACCATATTCTTCAATATCTTTTTTACTATTCAAATTTAATTCTTTCTCAATAATATTCTCCACTGGTAACCCATGGCAATCCCAACCCCACCGGCGTTCCACGCGTTTTCCTTGCATGGTCCAATAACGTGGTACCACATCTTTCATAAGCGAAGCCACAATATGCCCATAATGAGGAAGTCCGGTAGCAAAAGGCGGACCATCATAAAAAACATATGGCTTATCCTCTGGACGTTCAGAAACAGATTTTTCAAAAATTTTGTTATCCTCCCAAAATTTTAAGACTTCTTTTTCGTTGTCGTTAGCGTTATACATATTAAAATTTAAAATTAATTAATTTACTTCTTCACACACCAACCGTTCTTGTCCCTTTCTTTTATAAGAAAGTGACGCAAAGAAATCGCGAGTTGTGAATAAATTTGAAAAAATTTTGTAACGCGTCGTTACTTTTAGCTCTAACTCGCTACGCTCAAACAGAGAGCCAAACCCTCCCTATGGTCGGGTCGTTCCTCCTTGTTTACAAATTTATTTCAAATTTACTCAATACTCGCCTCGCCAACGTTGGCCAACTGTCCCGAGCCTTGGTGAGTGAGGTTTAATTTAGAGGTGAATTAACGTGATCCGCCCGTAGGGCGGATTTGACTCGCTGTTTGAGCGAAGCGAGTTCGAGTCAAAAACATTAATGAACCCTAAATTATCCGAACGAACCACCAGCTCGAAGTTTTTGCTCCACTTTTTTTAAAAAGTGGAAGGCAATTGGCTTTATTTAAAAAAATAAAAAACACGAATAATATCGTGCCAAGAGTCCGCGACTTTGTCGGGACGGTACCATCTTGTGCTTTAGCTTAATTACGGCTATAACGGGCCAACCCGCAGGGTTCTACTTACCACTTCTGGCTTTCTTCCCCAAGCTCCTCGCTGATAACGAGTTTTAATGCTTTTCTTATGTGTTTATCTTACTCAAAAAAACATTAACTGTCAACTGTTGCGTGTCAACTGTTGCGAATTCTTATTAAAAACTATATAATACATTTACCAAATCAAAATTCGATCAATTTATTCCTTACTCCTTATTCTTTATTCTTTTATATATGCTTTATATCGGCTCCGATTATGCTGGTTTTGATCTTAAAACAAAACTTGTAACTTATCTTAAAAAACAATTAAAATTAAAAGTAGAAGATTTGGGTGCTTTTGAAAAAACTGAAGACGATTTTGTAGATTACGCTGTACCAGTAGCCAAAGCAGTCGCTAAAAATGAAGCCAACCGCGGAATTCTAATTTGTGATAGTGGTCATGGTATGAATATTGCCGCTAATAAAATAAAAGGCATACGAGCTTCTGAAACTGATTTTATCCCACTCGAACGCCGTATCCGCCGTATGAAAAAAATCGCAAAGTTGGAGAAATAATTATGCCAAAAATCATTCCCACCATATTAGCCACAACCTACACTCAATTCGAAGAACAATTTAAAAAAGTTTCACCTTTTTTCGATTTAATTCAAATCGATGTAATGGATGGAAAATTTGTTAGTAATCAATCTTTTGCTGAAATTGATAATATAAACAACGTCAACCTTAACGCCAAATTTGAATTACATTTAATGGTTGAACACCCGATTGAAGAAATTAAAAAGTGGAAAAATATTAAAAATATCGTTAGAATAATATTTCATATTGAATCAAAAGATAACCCCGAAGAAGTAATTAAAACAATTACAGATTTAGGGGTAGAAGTTGGTATTGCCATTAATCCAGAAACAAATACAAGCGCAATCGAACCATATATAAACCAAATTAATGAAGTTTTGTTCCTAACTGTCCACCCTGGAAAACAAGGAGCAGAATTTTTACCAGAAGTGGGAAAGAAAATTAGAAATTTTAATAAAACAAATCTAAAAATTGCGGTTGATGGTGGAATTAATGAAATAAATATTGAACAAGTATGCGATTGGGGTGTAGATACTTTTTGTATTGGTAGTGCTATAATAATGGCAGAAGATACTGAAAAAGCAAAACAAAATTTATTAAATCAACTATCATCCTGAATGTAATGAAGGATCTTCACCAACGGACAGAGATCTTTCACTTCGCTCAAGATGACAATATTATAACTTTATTAACTTTAAAACTTTATAACTCCTATGCTCGACCTATTAATCATTGGCGCTTCTGCTGCTGGTTCTAGCGCTGCTATCTATGCCGCCAGAAGAAAACTAAATTTTAAAGTCGTTACCGATAATATTGGTGGCGAAGTTGCTTTATCCGGAGTAGTAAATAACTGGCCAGGAATTATTGAAATTCAAGGCTACGAACTAGCTCAAAAATTTAATGAACATGTAAAATCATACAACGTTGCAATCGACGAAGGCTGGCGAGTAGAAAAAATCGTTTCAGAAAACAACCATCACACTGTTACCACTAAAAATTCTACAGGAGAAATTCGTACTTACGAAACCAAAACTGTACTTATCGCTACTGGTATTCATCCTCGCCGTTTAGATGTGCCAGGCGAAAAAGAATTATACCAAAAAGGTGTTACTTACTGCACCGTTTGCGATGGACCATTATTTAAAAACAAAGTTACTGCAACTATTGGCTCTGGTAATGCCGCCCTAGAATCAGCTATGATGATGGCGACTATTGCCACTAAAGTTTACCTAATTAGTAAATACACTAATACTCAAGAAAATAATAGCGGTTTCCCTAAAGGAGAAAATATTATGATCGACAAGGTAAAGGAACTGCCCAATGTAGAAATTATTTATGGTGCCAAAACTATTGAAATAGTTGGCCCAGAACGTGTAAAAGCATTAAAATATCTTGATGAAACTGGCACCGAAAAATCAATCGACGTACAAGGCGTAATGGTGCATGCCGGACAAATTCCTAATTCACAATTTATAGAAACAGTAGAAAAAACCAGAACCGGAGAAATTATAGTAGACCAAAAATGTTGTACCAATATCCCAGGAATTTTTGCTGCTGGAGATGTTACTAATATCCCATACAAACAAATTGGTATTTCTGCTGGCCAAGGCATCATTGCTTCTTTGGCAGCGATTGAATATATTAATAGATGGAAAGAATAACAATATGACAGGGATAATTTACAAAATCATTGGTGCTATTGGCTTGTTACTTATAACAAGCGGTGTGCTAACAAAAAAAAGCACGCCCGCGTAATATCTATTTTATAATGGGGGGAATTTTGCTTTTAATTTACAGCGTCTACTTAAAAGACCCCGTCTTTATTCCTTTACAAATTATTTTTACCATTGCTGGAATTTACGAAATATACAAAATAAAAAAATAATTTAAAATTTAATTGTTCCATATGCCCCCTCTCGCCAATATCCTGCCCACCTTACCGTGGACATACATAGAAATAATCATAAACGTAGTCGCTACCCTTGGTGCTATTTTAGTTACCTATGGTATTTTTTTAGAAGCCGAACGAAAACAAGATGCTGTATTTACTATTGGCGCTGCTTGTCTTTTAGTTTACTCTCTTTGGATTGGAAATAAAATTTTCTCCGTCGCTATGGCCGGCCTCATGGTTGGATCTTTTATCGAATTAATTGAAATTATGTTGGGCAGACACGAACATACCGAAAAACTAATTACAGAATACAAATGTCCTTCTGGAAACTGCCCACATGAACAAAATCTTAAAAAATAGCCAAAATATTTATGTTTAATTTAATTACAATTGGCGACGCTTTAATAGATACCCACGTCCAAATCGATGACGCTACCCTAGAATGCGATATTAACCACGAACACTGTCATTTGTGTTTAGATTACGCCAGTAAAATTCCTATTACCGGCAGCTTCCAATCTTTAGGTGGTAACGGCGCAAATGTAGCTTGTGGCGCATCTAAATTAGGACTAAAAACTGTTATTTTAAGCTCCGTTGGTAACGACTCTAATGGAAAATTGGTAGAAGAAGAATTGACCAAATTTAAAGTAAACACTTCTTTAATTTCTATTGATAAAACCGCCCAAACTCGTTACTCGGTAGTATTAAATTTCCGTGGTGAACGTACAATTTTATCTTATCACCAAAAACGCCAATATGTTTGGCCAGATAATATACCAGCTACCGATTGGATTTATTACACCGGCATGTCTGAAGGTTTTGAAAAAATACAAACTAAATTAATTAATCATTTACGCAAACATCCCACTATTCGATCAGCATTTAACCCTGGATCTTACCAATTAAAACAATCCTTAGAATTAGTACAAGAAATGATTGCCCATACTAATTTGCTTATTATCAATTTAGAAGAAGCAGAAAAAATATTAAACACTACTTTGGCTAAAGAAAAAACTCCAGTCGCTTTAATACATAAATTACTTGCGCTAGGCGCAGAAGAAGTGGTAATAACCGATGCCAGTCGTGGCGCTTGGGCCGGCGATAGTGATAGTGTTTGGCATATCAACAGCTTCCCTGTTGAAGTAAAAGCCAAAACTGGCGCTGGCGATGCTTTTTCCTCTGGCTATTTGGCCGCCCGATTTAATAAATTAAGTTTAGAAGAGGCGTTAGTCTGGGGTATTGCTAATAGCTCTAGTGTAATTGTAAAAGTTGGGTCCCAAAACGGATTACTAGATAAAGCTGGCATAAAAAAGATGATAAACAAGTATTCCAAAATTAAGCCAAAAGCAGTTTGACACCGCACCAGAACGGTACATGACTATTTAAAAAACCGTCCGATTATCGAACGGTTTTTTTGTTAATAACTATTTAAAAGGATTATAACCTTGCTCGAGCAAATTTATAATAGGTAAAAAAAGTGGCCGTGGCATTTCTTCCCAATCAAACCAATCAAAAAATTCTGTTTTATCTGGTTCCATTATTTTTGGATCACCAGAGGCATAATCAGAAACTACAAATAAAGTAACATAATGTTTGCCTTCACCAGTATGAACATCGTTGGTATAAGGGCCAACCCAAATATTAGTTATTTCTATCCCCAATTCTTCTATAGTTTCACGACGAGCAGTCTCTTCTAAACTTTCCCCAAATTCCATATGCCCCCCCGGAAAACACCAAGTACCAAAACCATGAGCACCTTTTCTTTTTTGCATCAAAACTTTGCCATCTTTTTTGACAATTACCCCTACTCCTACTTTTGGTCTTTTGGTTATATCTTCCATATCTAAGACAACTTTTTTAAAATCTCCTCACCAAATTCTTTGGCTGCGGCAGGGCCGCTGGCGGTAATAAGATTATTATCAACTACTACCGGTTTGTGCACATACCCTGCGTTAACAGCAGACAAAATTTCTTCTAATTTATTATCTCCGTCCCAGCCAGTAATTTTGCGCCCTTTTAAAACTTGGGCATTAGCTAAAATTCGTGGTGAAATACAAATTGCTCCCCAAAATTTTTCACTAGCCGCAACCTCACGTATAATTTTATAAGATTTTTCATTATCCAAATATTCTAATGCCCCCGGACCACCAATAAAAAATATACCATCGTAATCACCTGCTACCACTTTATCCAAAAGTATATCAACTTCTGTTTCGCTATTATCAATGGCGACTGCTTTGCCCAAACTATTGCTAGCAGTAATAACAGTAACACCGCCCGCTTCTAAAATCGCTTTGGGAATAGCGTATTCTATTGGTTGATAATCTTTAGAAGCAACCACTAATAAAACTTTTTTCATACTATACTTTTTCGTTATAAAAATCTACATCTACCGCTGTATGAATACCACGCATCCGATTTAAATCTTGTTTGCGACCATGGAAAAAATCTACTGATTGGCAAACTGCTTCATAATTTAATTCGGGGCCAAGAAGGCATAAACCGAATTCAAAACTACGTACCCTAGTTCTAATTTCGGCAGCTAAATTAGGATGATCTTGTTCTTTGTCTGCCAACCCTCGCATATCATCTAGCCGACCTCTTATTTCGGCTAACATTTCGGCAAAAGAAGCGACTCGTTCTAAATATTTATCTTTTTCTACACCCATTACTTTACGATTAACAAAATCGCGCAAATCTTTTTGCATTTCTACCAAAGCACTACACAATTCTCCACGTTCTTCGGGAATAAAATAATCAGCTGGCCTGCCAGAGTGCAAATCACGCAAAGTGCCGCCATAAGTTTTAAAATCTTGATATTTTTCTTGTGTACTTTTAGACAAACGAGGTAACAAAGAATGTTCGCCGATTTCATTTTCTGCTAAAGCCAAAAATTCTTTATAAGCCTGATTCCACGGCCAAACTAAATAGCCAAAGTTAATCATGGTGTCTTCGATTTCTTCTACTGTCATAGTTTGGTCTTGCTCCAGATGTTCTAAAGCATGCTTCATTTTTTCTACTTCTTCTGTTGGAAATAACGGCGGCAAATGATCATAAAGATAACGAAAAAGTTTGATAGTTGATTGCATATAAAGGAGTAAGGAATAAAGAATAAGGAACAACTATTTTTTGTTGACTATAGACCAAATAATTTTGGCTAATTCATTAATCAACAAAACCGTTTCTTTAAATTTTAATTCATTTAAATAATTTTGTTTTTTAGAAAAATTTATCAGATACCTGGTTTCTTCTAATGAACCAAAAGCAATAATTAAAAAACGTCTAAATTCATTTTTACTCTGCCTAGCAAACCCTTCAACAATATTTAATACCACCGACAAAGCAGATCTCCTCAGTTGTGACGTTAAACCATACAATTCATATTTTGGAAAACACTGTATAATTTCATAAATACTATTTGCCAACTTATCAGCCTTAACATACAATGGATTATTTTCACTTATCATAATCACTTACTCCTTATTCTTTATTCCTTACTCCTTATATCATACATAGCAATTCCAGTGGCAACACTTACATTTAAACTATTTTTTTTACCCTTCATTGGAATTTCGATTGACTCATCACAATATTTTAACAGCCCTTTGGTAACGCCGGTCTTTTCATTTCCTACTACCAAAACTATTGGGAGCTTTGGTTTCCACTTATATATATTAACACTATTTTTGGTTTGTTCCAAGGCAACAATATTATAGCCTTCGCTTTTTAACTGTTTCAAAACTCGCCAAGCCTGTTTTTCGTATTGCCAACTTACCCATTTTTCTGCTCCAAGCGAAACTTTGGTAACTTTAATATCTTCGGGTTTGGGCGTATAGCCAGTTAAATAAATTTTATTTACCCCAGCACCATCAGCTGTTCGAAACATCGCCCCCACATTGTGGCAACTACGAATATTGGGTAATACCAAGATAAAATTGTCTTTCATAATTTTTTTAACCACAAACTTTGACCCGCGCAAAGCGCCACTGCCAAAGCGTCGGCAGCATCATCGGATTTTATTTTGTTTTTTAAACCCAAAATCATAGCCACTACTTTTTGCATTTGTTGTTTTTCTGCTCGTCCATAACCAGTAATGGCTTGTTTTACCTGAAGTGGAGTAAATTCGTCGATTGGTAAATTGTGTTGTACACCAGTTAAAAGTATTACCCCCCTAGCTTGGCCCACATCCATGGCCGTTTTGGCGTTTTTAAAAAAGAATAATTTTTCGACTGCCATTCGCGTAGGATGGTGTTTTTTTATCAAACGTAAAAGCTCGTCATGCATTTCTGCCAAACGTTCGACAAAACATTTTTTAGCCGAAGTTTCTAAACAACCAGCACAAACCGCCCTCCATTCTGAAGCATTTTTTCTTTCAATTATTCCATATCCCATCCGACCAAAACCCGGATCGATCCCCAATATTATTTCTTTTTTAATTTCCTGTTTTAATGTTTTCATGATATTATTCTGCATTGGTAAAATAATCCTGTACATCATCATTTTCTTCCAATTCCTCAAATAAGTCCTCTAATTTAGCACGCACTTCATCATCTACCACAACTTTATCTTTGGCAATCCATTGCAAACCAGATTCGTTTGGTTCGATATTTAATTCTTTTATTTTTTGTAAAACCTTAGTATAATTTTCCATTTTTGTTTTAATTATAACGCTACCATCTTCATAAACAATATCATCGGCCCCAGCATCAATCATCTGCAGCTCAAAATCATCCTTATCTAAATTGGTAGCTTTAAATTTTTCATCACTTATTTCTATAATGCCTTTTTGATCAAACATCCACAAAACCGAACCAGCGTTACCAAGCGAACCGCCTCGCTTGGATAAAATATGTTTTAAATCCGAAACTGTGCGGTTTTTATTATCACTTAAAGTTTGAATGATTACAGCAATACCGTTGGCGCCATAACCTTCGTACAAAGCTTCTTCAATTTGTGCACCATCATTAATTTCGCCAGTACCACGTTTAATGGCTCGATCAATATTGTCTTTTGGCATACCCGCCGCCTTAGCCTTTTCTACCAAAAGACGCAAAGAAAAATTAGCATCCATTTTGTCTCCACCCGTTTTAGTAACAATACTTATCTGCTTGGCGTATTTAGAAAAAATATTACTACGAATAGCATCCTGCTTACCTTTACGGGCCTGAATATTGTGCCATTTTGAATGTCCGGACATATGTTTTAGATTAATTATTACAAGGGTATTTTAGGCTATTATAAGAGAAAAATCAAGATGGTTGCTTTATTAACCAAAATGGCATAAAATATTAGATAAACAAGATAAAATATATAGGATAATATGTCAGGCATAATTATAAAAAAATCAAAAATAAACAAAACAGGGGTGTTTGCTGACAAAAATTTTAAAAAGGGTGAAACTGTGTTAAAATGGAAACCAAAACAAATTTTAACAAAAAAAGAAATATCTACTTTACCAGAATCCGAAAAACATTATGTCTACAATTCTGGCCCTAACGAATATGTTCTACAAAATACACCTGAAAGATATGTAAATCACTCTTGCGAACCAAATACGAAAGTGATTAACAAAAGCGACATCGCTATACGTGATATTAAAAAAGGAGAAGAAATAACTTCTGATTATTCTACAGATAACGCTACTATGCATTTTAAATGCAACTGCGATAACAAAAATTGTAAAAAGGATATATAAAAAAACAATACTACCTATGAACATCTACCTCGACGAATCATACAACCTACAAAAAACCAAAGGCAAGATGTTTGTTAGTATTAATGGTTTTTCGGTATTAAAAGCAGATCGTTTAAGAAAACGTTGGAAAAATGTTAGAAAACCATTTACTAAACATAAACGCCGTATTCACGCTACAGATCCATATTTTGAAGAATTGAGAACAAAGAGTATCTCGTTGTTAAATTCTTCTGATGTAACGATTTTATCAGTATTCCAGCTGGTCCAAGAAATCCCTTATGATTATTTTGATAAAAACGACATGGATTTTGAAAAAATATATGCCAAGCTATTAAAGATGCTATTCAAGGAACTTTCACTTCAAGAATACAAACGAGCCAGAATTGTTATCGACTCACGCAAGCATCCAGGTGGACTTGCTGGAGCAAATAATTTTCAAAAAGATATTGATAATTTTTTAGAAAATGAATTTTCTGGCACGCACTGTTCTTTTTTGCCTACACCATCATATTTGGATATTTTGGTTGAACTAGCAGATTTTGTTTCCAACGCTTTTTACAAATCCTACCAACAGGACGACGATAAGATATTTAATCAGCTCGGATTTAAGCTTATACAAATCAAAAATCCGCTGTAATGCGGATCTTCTGAAAGAGCCTTTTGGGAGTGTCCCTGCTTCAACGAGATGTTCTTGACGAGAACGCTCTCCACAAGGCTTTACCCTAAGGACTTATCTTCTAAATCCATTATACTATATTAATAAACATTTGTCAATAATACGTAGGTAAAAAAACATAATAAAACATATGAACAAAAATTATGAAGGTGGATTTGATTTGCATGGCCACACCACTAGTATGGAATGGTGGCGAGGGTTTGATATAGTAAATATGTCACCAGAACAAATGGTGACCGAAGCTAAAAAAACCGGGCTGGATGGTGTGGCTATTACTGACCACAATACAATCCGCGGTTTAGACCGTGCTCTTAATGCTGCAGCAAAAGAAGGAATAATTGTTGTACCCGGCGCTGAAATTACTGCACATTATGGAATTAATTTCCCCCATATTTTAACATTAGGTTTAGACCCAGAAATAATAAAAAACGACCCTCTGCCACATCTAAAAGATCCAGAAACAGTAATAAAATGGGTGCACGATCATGGTGGGATTGCTGTTGCTACTCACCCTAGTGAACATGAAATTGCTGAAAAACAAAATCGACCAAAAATTGGCGGGTCAGACTTTCACGTAATGGGGCAGGTTGGTATTGTTCGTACCAAAATTTTTAATGAAGCAAAAAATTGGCAAGATGTAGTCGAAGCAATTAAACAAGGTAAAACTGAACCATTTTTTAGACAAGACATTCCCGAAGAAATGATAAAAAACTACGACCGCAAACCAATTTTACTAAAAACAGCCAAAGAAAAAATAAAATCACTTCTTGCATAAATTACCCACAACAAAAACACCCTCGACATTACATCGAGGGTGCTTTAAATTTGTATATCTGAATTACTGCTTATACCCCGTACCAGCTGGAATTAGGCGGCCGATAATTACGTTTTCTTTTAGGCCTTCTAGGTAATCGATTTTACCAGTAATGGCGGTATTAATTAATACCTTGGCAGTTTCTTGGAACGAAGCAGAGGACAAGAAACTTTGAGTGGATAAAGCCACACGACTAATACCAAGTAATAATTCACGAGCAGTAGCTAGTTGCATACCGTCTTTTTTAGCTTGGCGGTTAGCAAAATCTAATTGGGCTTTTTCTACTACTTCGCCTGGCAACAAATCGGTTTCACCAGCATCTTCTACATAAACACGACTAAACATTTGACGAATAAGAAGTTCTACGTGTTTATCATTAACTTTCTGACCTTGAGAAGAGTAAATGTTTTGTACTTCTTGCAAAATATATACCTGCACAGCCGAGCGGCCACGAAGTTCGAATAATTCTTGTAAATGTACACTACCATCGGTTAATTGTTGACCCTTGGTTACTACATCACCTTGTTTTACAAACAATTTGTAACCCATTGGAATAATGTATTCGCGTACTTTTGGACCAGTGTAAGCCAAAGTAATAACATTTTTTACAATCTTAACTTCGCTGGTATATTTGGCAGTTATTTCTTCACCAGAAGCACCACGTACCACAATTACACTATCTTTTTCAACAGTAGTACCATCTTTTACCATTACTTCATCGTCGGATGTTACTTTAATTTTGGTTTCATCCATGCCTTCAAACATCACGCGCACAATTTTCTGACCACGACGGCCTTCGAAAATTTTCTTACCAGTAGCCGAAGTAACAATCTTGCCATCAGCATCTTCAATTTCGATAGTACCATCTACTTCGGATAATACCGCTTTGTGTTTTGGAGCACGACACTCGAACAATTCTTCTACACGAGGCAAGCCTTGGGTAATATCACCACCTACCACACCACCAGTATGGAAGGTACGAAGAGTAAGCTGAGTACCTGGTTCACCAATTGATTGAGCAGCAATTACACCAACGGCTGTACCCATTTCTACGGCACGGTTATGACCTAAATCAAAACCATAGCACTTGCGACAAACACCTTTGGATAATTTACATTGCAAAACACTGCGAACATGAATATTGTCGAGGCCTAATTCATCAACCAAACGCCCAGCTTTGTCATCAATAGCTTCGCCAGCTTTTACAATTACTTCTTTACCATTTTTTACATCAGCCAAAACATAACGGCCCCAAACACGATCAGATAATTTTTCGCCCATTTCTTTAGATTGAGGGATAGTAAAGATTTCACCAGTAACATCACCACAATCTTCTTCGATAACCACTACATCTTGAGACACATCCACCAAACGACGAGTTAGGTAACCAGCGTTAGCAGTACGAAGAGCCGTATCAGACAAACCTTTTCTGGTACCATGGGAAGAAATGAAATATTCTAGCACTTCAAAGCCTTCTTTAAAGTTGCCCTTTACTGGTAATTCGATAATATCGCCAGATGGAGATACTACCAAACCTTTCATACCAATAACCTGACCAAGTTGTCCCCAAGTACCACGGGCACCAGAATCAATCATGGCAAACACCGGACCATTTTTATCCAAAGTTTGTTGATTGTTGGCTACGATCTTATCTTTAGTTTCAGACCAAATTTCTAAAATCTTAGCATGACGTTCGGCTTGAGTTAACAAACCTTCTTGATATTGAGTTTCTACTTCAACCACTCGCAAATCAGCTTCTTTTAATAATTGTGGTTTTTCTTCAATTTTAGGGAAATCGGCAGCACCAAGAGAATAACCAGATTTGGTAACATAGCGATAACCAAGATTTTTTAATTCGTCCAAGAAATATGCGGTTTCTTGTTGACCGTAGATTTCCAAACAGCGACGAATAATCTCGGCTAATTTTTTAACAGTAATAGTTTCGTTGTAATAATGCAACTTCTCTGGCAAAATTTCATTAAAGAATACACGGCCAACGGAAGTTTCAATTAGTTTAGAACCTTCAGGAAAACGACCAGCTTGTTCTACCATTCGTACTTTTACTCGTTCATGCAAAGTAACTTTGCGACATTTGTAAGCTAATTTAGCTTCTTTTTCGGAATAGAAATAACGAGTGGTTGGAGCAGTATCGTCTACACTGTAATGGGTGAGATAAAAACAACCCAAAGCAATATCCTGTTTTGGAGTAATTACTGGTTGACCAGTAGCTGGTTTAAGCAAGTTCTTTTCGGCAGCCATTAAGTTTTCTGCTTCCCAACGAGCTTCGGCAGTTAATGGTAAATGCACAGCCATTTGGTCGCCGTCGAAGTCAGCGTTGAAAGCAGTACAAACCAAAGGATGTAATTGAATAGCTTTACCTTCTACCAATCGTGGATGAAAAGCTTGAATACCCAAACGATGCAAAGTTGGAGCGCGGTTTAACATCACGCGAGTATTTTTGGTTAATTCTTCCAAAATATCCCACACTTCATCTTTTTCTGATTCGATAAAACGACCAGCACTGCGAACATTGTGGGCCAACTCACGACGAATAATTTCGCCCATGATAAATGGTTTAAATAATTCCAAAGCCATGCGTTTTGGCAAACCACATTCATCGATGTTTAATTGTGGGCCTACCACGATAACCGAACGACCAGAATAGTCGACACGTTTACCAAGCAAGTTTTGACGGAAACGACCTTGTTTACCTTTTAAAATATCTGCCAAAGAACGCAATTGACGTTTTTGACCAGTGGCCGCTACTACAGTTTTGGAATGGCGAGCATTGTTGTCGATTAAAGCATCAACCGCTTCTTGCAACATGCGTTTTTCGTTACGACAAATAACTTCTGGAGCATCCAGATCAAGCAAACGACGTAAACGATTGTTGCGGTTGATAACACGACGATATAAATCATTTAAATCAGAGGTAGCAAATCGGCCACCGTCTAATGCCACCATTGGACGCAAATCTGGTGGAATAACCGGAATACACTTCATAATAGTCCACTCTGGGCGGATATTATTGATAAACAAGCTCTTTAATAATTTTTTACGACGAATCAAACGTTCTAATTTAGAACCTTTGGAGGTTTTTTGTTCTTCGGTAATACGTTTAATGGTTTCTCCTAAATCAATTCTCTCGAGTAAACGATAAATCGCTTCGCCACCAATCATTGCTTCAAACAAATGACCAAAACGTAAAGATAAATCTTGATATTTGTTTTCAGAAATTACTTTCATTACCTGTAATTCTTTTAAATCACGATCAGCGGATTGAAAATCTTCTTCTAATGCTTTTACTTTGCGTTCTGATTCTTGTTGAATTTCTTCCAAAGCTTTTTTATCGGCTTTAGCATCAGCTGCAGCTTGCATGGCTTGTTCTTTTTCTTTTTCAATTTGTTTACGTTTGCTTTTAAATTCTTGGCGCAACAATTCTACAGTTTGTTGTTTTTCGGCTTCATTAACATTCGAGATAATAAAAGAAGCAAAATAAATTACTTTTTCTAAAGCCATTACCGATAAATCCAAAATCAAACCAATTTTAGAAGGCACCGAACGTAAAAACCAGATATGAGAAACTGGAGCAGCCAATTCGATATGGCCCATGCGTTCACGACGCACGAGTGAAGTGGTAACTTCAACACCGCACTTGTCGCAAACAATTCCTTTGTAACGAATTTTTTTGTATTTACCACAATAACATTCCCAATCCTTGGTTGGACCAAAAATTTCTTCAGCAAACAAACCGCCTTTTTCTGGCTTTTGTGTGCGATAGTTAATGGTTTCTGGTTTACTAACTTCGCCAAAAGACCATTCGCGAATTGCTTCGGGAGAAGCTAGGCGCAAACGAATCGCGTCGAAGTCCATGGAACGAATTTGATCTCGAGTCATAAAATGAAATTTAAAGAATTTTTTAAAATTATGAAGCAGGAGTGGTTTCGATCGGAGCAACTTCGGTATCAACTGGATTATTAGCTGCATTTTGGGCATCCACTTCGGCAGCTAACAAATATTCACCCGATTCAGAACGTTTGAGTAGTTCTACATCTAAACCAAGACCTTTAATTTCACGTACAAGTACGTTAAATGACTCTGGAATGTTGACGCGGGTAATTTCTTCACCCTTAATAATCGCTTCGTAAGCTTTCGAACGACCAGGCACGTCATCGGATTTGATAGTTAAAATTTCTTGCAAAGTATGGGCGGCGCCATAGGCTTCCAAAGCCCAAACTTCCATTTCACCAAAACGTTGACCACCAAACTGAGCTTTACCACCTAATGGCTGTTGAGTGATTAAACTGTAAGGGCCGATCGAACGTTGATGAATTTTGTCTTCTACCATGTGGTTTAATTTAAGCATGTAGTTGTAACCAACAGTAGTTTTGTGATCAAATGGTTCGCCAGTTCTACCATCCAAAAGTTGCAATTGACCAGAAACTGGAAAACCAGCTTTAGTTAACTCTTCACGAATTTGATCTTCGGTAATACCATTTAATACTGGGGTAGCCACTTTGTAACCCAAAGCATTGGCAGCCAAACCTAAATGGTTTTCTAAAATCTGACCCAAGTTCATACGAGAGATAACACCAAGTGGAGACAAGATAATATCTACTGGAGTACCATCTTCCAAAAATGGCATGTCGGAGACTGGTACCACTTTGGAGATAACACCTTTGTTACCATGGCGACCGGCCATTTTGTCACCAACCTGAATTTTACGCATGTCAGCCACAGTGGCTTGTACTTGTTTAATTACACCTGGTTCCAATTTATCACCCACTTCATCAGAGAAAACTTGAATACCAATTACTTTACCGTGTTCACCATGTTCCAAGTATAAAGAAGAATCACGAACATCACGGGCTTTTTCACCAAAGATAGCACGCAATAATTTTTCTTCAGCCGATAATTCAGTTTCACCCTTTGGAGTAATTTTACCCACCAAAATATCACCGGATTTTACTTCAGCACCAATACGTACTACACCTTCAGAATCCAAATTCTTTAATTTTTCTTCACTAACATTTGGAATGTCGGATGTTACTACTTCTGGTCCAAGTTTTGTTTCACGAACATCAACGGCGTAATCTTCGATATGAATAGAAGTAAAGCGATCGCTTTGTACCAAACGTTCAGATAAAATAATAGCATCTTCGTAGTTGTAACCATCCCAAGCCATATAAGCAACCAACACATTTTGACCCAAAGATAATTCATTTTGACTGATACTTGGGCCATTAGTTAATGGATCGCCTTTTTTAACCATGTCACCAACTTTTACAGTTGGATGTTGATTGATACAAGTGGCCGCATTAGAACGAACGAATTTGCTTAAATTGTAAGTATAAATATTTCCTTTTTTACCTTTCAAAACAATATGGGCGCCATCACTTTCGGTAACTTCGGCGTCTTCTTCGGCCAAAAATACATGACCAGAATAACGAGCCGCATCATGTTCGATACCAGTACCAACTAATGGTGGTTCTGGTTTGATACAAGGCACTGATTGACGTTGCATGTTGGTACCCATAAGAGCACGGGTAGCATCATCGTGTTCTAGAAAAGGAATACAAGAAGTAGCCACGCTAACTACTTGGCTAGAAGACACATCTAAATATTCTACATCTTGTACATTGGCAACACCTGGATGGCTGTAAACGCGAGCTGGAACATTGCCGCCCAAGAAATATCCTTTGTCGGTTACAGGAGTGTTAGCAGCAGCTGTAATTACTTTTTCTTCTTTAAACGCACTTAGGAATACTACTTCGTTGGTAGTGCGTGGCACAACATTAATTTTGGTTAATTTTGTTTTAGCTAATTTATATGGAGTTTCGATAAAACCAAATTCATTGATACGAGCAAAACTGGAAAGATGGTTTACCAAACCAATATTTGGACCTTCTGGAGTAGCAATTGGGCAGATACGACCATAGTGGGTAGTGTGCACATCGCGCACTTCAAAACTAGCACGATCACGAGACAAACCGCCTGGGCCAAGCGCCGACAAACGACGTTTGTGTTCTAGCTCGGACAATGGATTATGTTGATCCATGAATTGGGACATTTGAGAACTCATAAAGAATTCGCGAATGGCGCTAATTACTGGACGAGCATTTACTAATTTGTTTGGATTAACTTGATCTAAATCGTAGGTACTCATACGGTCTTTAATAATACGTTCCATACGAGCCAAACCAACACGAAAACGATTTTGTACTAATTCACCAACCGCGCGAATACGACGGTTGCCTAAATGATCTACATCATCTGGTTCTTCTTGAGTAACATTCAAACGGACTACTTCTTTTAAAACAGCTAATAATTTTTCTGGAGATAAAACTCGATTTTCTTTTTTATCATAATCATCATGCGAACTTTTGATATCGAATTTGGTATTAAATTTGTATACACCAACGCGGCCCAAATCGTAGCGTTCGAAGTTAAAGAACATGGCTTCGATCAAACTTTTGGCATTGTCGGCAGTGGCCAAATCACCCGGGCGAATTCTTTTGTAAACTTCAATCAAACCTTCACCACGATTTTTGGCTAAATCTTTTTTAATAGTAGCATCAACGTAATCAACCTGGGGATGAATATTTACGTCTTTAAAAAGTTCAATTAATTTTTCATCATCTTCGTAACCAAAAGCACGAAGTAGAGAGGTGGCGGCCACTTTGCGTTTGCGATCTACTTTGATCCATAAAGTATTATTCATGTCGGTTTCAATTTCGATCCAAGCACCACGATTTGGAATAATTTTGGCGCCATAAAATCTGCGGCCACGAATATTTTCGGCAGTAAAGAAAGCACCAGCACTGCGAATTAATTGAGAAACAACTACACGTTCGATACCATTAACAATAAAAGTACCACGATCGGTCATAAGCGGAACGTCACCTAAATATATTTCTTGAGATTTTGTTTGACCAGTACGTTTGTTGATTAAGCGAGCAGTAAAACGTAGCGGGGCTTCGAAAGTAATATTACGCTTGCGGCAAGTAACTTCGTCGAAACGAGGTTCGTCTAAATAATAATCTTCAAAATACAATTCCAAATCACGACCAGAAAAATCGGTGATTGGAGAAATTTCTTCAAACAATTCTTTAATACCGTTTTTTAAAAACCAGCTATAAGAATCTTTTTGAATTTCAATTAAATCTGGCAAAGCCATAGCGTTGCGTGTTTTTGTGAAGAAACGACGCTCTGTGCTTTTGAGAGGTTGGCGTTTGAAAATAGGCATAGATATTGATTAATTTTCCCCACACAAGGTGGGATCCGTCCTTCGGCGGAAATTTTTAATTTTTAATTTTTAAATAATTATTGAAATATTAATGTAAATATTGCCAATCTTTCTTTCAAAAACTACCTGTCCAACCTATAAACAACAAAAAAAGGGCCAACAAAATAGGGCTTTTCTTTATTTTTTCTTATATTTTAGCCAAAAACAGCAAGGGTAACATGAGAATATTTTAAAAATTACCTTGCGAGCAGTTTATAACCAACTGTTACAAACCACTTTTTCGCTTAACTAAGCGAAAAAACGAATGTTCAAAATGAACGAGATTTGAAGTAGCTTGATTTTACCCCAAAATCAAGCTTTTGTCAAATGGAACAGGTGGATAAATATTTGTCAAGAACTATTTCTTTTTTGGCTAATATAAGAGCAAAACTGCCACCAACCATCAAAAGACCAAAAAGTTATCCACAGTGCACCACGTGGGGTACACTGTTACACAGTGACATACGATTAAAAATAAAAAATACTCTGCTATAAAACAGGGTATTTATCGTTGTGGTCCGAGTGGGAATCGAACCCACATGCCTTGCGGCACAGCATTTTAAGTGCTGCGTGTATACCAGTTCCACCATCGGACCATTAACCTCTTTTTTTATTTTTACCTCTATGCGTTGGTTGCAAACTATGACAATTTGGGCATAGAATCTGTAAATTTTCTATTCTATTATCATGTCTATCGCCATTAATATGATCAAGTTCGAGCGGAATTCTACCATCTAGTGCTTTCTTAGCCCAACCACATTTTTCACATTCTGGTTTTTTTAAACCAACCATGAACAATCTTTTCTTTAATTTAAAACTCTGAAAATCATTATTTTTAACCAAAATATCTTTTAACGATAACCTCGGTTTGCCAATTCCTTTCATTCCTTTGTTCCAAGCCATTCCTGTAAAATGATCACTGCTAATTTTATTTTCAAGAATTGTTTTCTTTACCTGTGCATAATTACCGCCTGCCTCAACCAAACCAAGCTTTCCGATAACTTGACGAATACTGGTAGAATTTTTAACCGCGACCCGTAATTGCTCAATTGTCCATTTTTTCTTTTTCATATGTTACTTACTATAACATATGGCAGACAAATAAGCAATGGTTTTACTGTACGTATACCAATATATTTTTTCCTCGGCAAAAAGCTGCGAGAAGAGTTGCATGTTTTAGCTAACGGGCCAAATTCATAAAACGCCGTTCCTGGTCAAAAAAATGAAAAGGAAAGGAGAGAGAATGCTTTAGAAATTCGATCCGGTTGAGACATCAACTCTATCGCAGCTTACTACCGAGAAACTGTTCAGAATTGTAATAAGAAAACAGAGTTATGTCAAGCTGTGGATAAGATTTGTAAAAAATATTTTTCTAAAACACTAATTTTTTTTAACTTCTTCTACAAATTATCAAATAATTTACAAAAGAAGTTACGGAGACACGTGAGTCGCCGCGTCCTTCTAGTCGTTTGATTCAATTCCGCCACTAGCAGAAATGAACACTGGGACGACTAGCCCTCCTTGTTCTCGCTACTTCGCCGGAACGCCGGCAACAACCATTTGCTGGAGGAGACAGAGACCATCGTTGGGCGATATAATTTCATCGTACGTGTCGACCAACCACACCAGCCTACCCAAGGCGTTCGTCACGCTGGCGAAGTGACATCCGTGATTATGCATGTTGTTGTGATACCACATGTGTTTGCGATAAAAGATATCACCATGTTGCTTACCTTCTCCGCAGTTGCAAACACGGAACTCCCACGTAGTTGTGAAACCGTCTGGCAACGGCGCCGACCAGATCTGCTCTACCAGTTGGGAATGCAAGATCGCTAGACCACCATTCGACGCAACCTGCGTGAAATCATCACGCCTTTTCTGGTCAGACGGCTCGCTTCCAATCACGCGCAGAAGATCGTCGATCGTGAAAATCAGGTGGCTCGGCGCAGACATGTGGTCGTACAGATATACGGCCTTGATCTGACAGGCCAGCAGCAGCGCATGAGTTGCCCAGAAAAGTTCCATTGCAAATTCCTCCATCACAGTTTTCGCCCCCTCAAAACAAATGAGGGAAAGAAAAAGAAAAAATTTTCCCTTTCTTCCCCTCATTTAATCAATAACTACTTAAATAAACATAGAACAAATTTCACAATCTGTCAATCATCCCTTAACAATTATTTTGTCCACTTTATTTCTTCAATCCCACTATTCATATTCAACCACCTTCCCAACACAAACAAACAATCGCTTAAACGATTCAAATATTTTTTAATATTATTATCAATTTTATATTTCTCGGACAAACAATCCATTTTTCTAATTTTGTAATTTCGCTACTTTTTAATTTTGGTATATTTTTTAATTCTGTTTGCACCGCTGCTAAATTGGCACCAACCACAAACAAACACCGCTGAATATTTATTAGTTTATTTTTTTCCTGTTTAAAATCTTCCTCCACTTCTTCAATCACCACTCCCAAAAAAGCATTAAGCTCATCCACCTCCCCAATCGCATCCATTTCAATACAAGATTTACAAACCCGCTTTCCACCAAGCAAAGAAGTTTTTCCACTATCCCCAGTTTTAGTATAAATTTTTGGCATATACTTTAATATATAATTTTAAACTTTGTATATTAAATTAAATCATAAAATTTCTACTCTGGCAAAGAATTCCACAACATCTCAAAAATTTCTTTATGCATTTGTATAATACTTTTATTTTCAATCACCAACGCAATAGCTGGATCTGCAAGTTGATGTATCAAAACTTTTGACGGTATTAGATTTAAATTAGTAGTCAATTTTGTTTTATCAGGCAAAATTTTTACTTTAAAATTAAAATTTTTCTCGTACTTTTTATAATATCTGGCTTTTTCTGAATTTTGTAAAAGTAAACGTACTTTTATATTCAGTTTACTTCTTCTCTCCACAAATTTAGAAAAATATTTTTCATCGGCCTTACTCCATGTTTCTGTATCAGACAAAACTAAATATTCCTCATGTGGCTTTACAGAATTAAGCAAATTTTCGTAGGCAGATTTAATCGATTCCAGCCCTTCATAATATTTAATAAAAGCCCCACTTGGTTTTGTCTCGTACAATGCTGAAATCTCTGGAAAAACTTTTTTAAAATTATTCTTTTTTAATTCAAGCATGGCTTCTAATTTATCCGGACTGGCAGCCACAAAAAATTCTTTCCAACCATGCATTTCTACACTGATTAAACCTTTTCTTTTTAACAATTCTATCACCGAATATACTGTTGTTCTCTTAACATCTGCAGATTGAGCAATTCTAGCAACCGAAGCCAAACCTAAAGCCAGAATTGCCAAATAAACCCGAGCTTCATGTTCGTTTAACCCCAAATCAATTAATGCGTTGATATGCTTTTTTTCCATATTTTGTCATTTTAGTCGTCAACAATAAATATTGTAACATAAGCCAAAATATAAGTCAATATTTATATATTGTTGACAAAAATGACAATCATTTAACTTTCTACTATAATTATTTGTCAAGCTAAGTGGTGGCTTGATAGCAACAAACGGAGGAGACATAAATGTCCAAGCGAAAATGGAAAGCTATTGCCCGACTCTCGGACAATCGTACGAGAATCGCAGTGTCACTCGCCACGGATCCAAAAATTTTAGCCTGTTACGAGCGCGGTTTCCCACATCTGTTCACCGAAGGTGACGACGAAGGATCGCTCCATGTTCCACTCTCGGCGCTGATGGAAGCAGCGGAAGAGTTCTCCCGGGATCAATATCCTGACGAGCCCCAGTTCTGGACCATCGATAGACACTTTACTCTTGACTTCGCAGGAGAATACTACTCACACCTCCGTATTCCCAATACCTACATGTGGGAATGGGAAGAAGACGAAATCCCCGACTACGTAATCAACCAACTTGCTGGCCAGAAGGCCCAAGCCGGATTGGTTGTAGAAATCAACAGGGAGAAATACGTGGTCACAAGCATTACTTTCGACGGCGATTGTCCGGTTGAAATCGGCGAGATCTTTCAGACACCACCTCCGGTCGTCGCCATACACCTTTGTCTGGTCGACTTCATCGCCCTGGACAAGTAAAGCAAACAGCGGTTCTCATCCACTCGTGTGCGCCCGACACGTTCAAAACGGGCACTCACTCAAAGTATTTAATTTTTTTAAATATTTTGAGAGCAACAAAAATCCGCGGAGTGCGGATTTTTGTTTTACTTTATAAACTTTATAACTTTCAACTTTACTAACTTCCTAACTACACCCCGTCGTACTTCCACAATTCAAACACTTATAACAACTTCCATTCCTAATCGTAATATGCCCACAAGTTGGACAGGGTGGCGCGTCACCCATCATTCCCGACAACTGTTGATCGGCGGCACTGCCAACCACGGCGGTGGTAGTTTTGGTTGCAATTGTATCATTGGTCTTTGGCAAATTCGGCAAACTCATTTGGTCTTTATCAACTGTTTCTTTTAAAATCAACTTTTCTTTTTCAATTTCATCATCATCTTTTTCTTTTAAATCCAAGGTTGTTTGCCCTTGCATTTCGGCAGCCATTTTTGCCATTTGTTCGGCACGATTTTTTTGAATGCCATTTGGTTTTACTTGTACAAAATCGGTGCGCCCCAAATATTCCATTCCCAAAATTCTAAACACCAAATCTATCACTGAAGTACAACTACGAATATTAGGATGATCGGTCATGCCGCTTGGCTCAAACCGAGTAAAAGTAAATTTATCAACATATTCTTCTAGTGGAATACCATATTGCAAACCAGTGGAAATGGAAATGGCAAACAAATTTAACACCGATCGAAACGCGGCCCCTTCTTTGTACATATCGATAAACACCTCACCCAACTTTCCATCTGGATATTCGCCAGTGCGTAAAAATACTTTTTGCCCGCCCACTTTGGCTTTGATAGTTAAGCCACTGCGTTTATATGGCATGCGACGTTGTTCGCCATGAATATAAATCTGAGTACCTTGCACAGTGCCATCATGCGCATATTTTGTTTGTGCGTGTTCTTGTGGCACATTTTGCTCCACCCCCGCATTTACCAGCTTCACACTTACCTCACCTTTCGCACCACTCATTTCTTCTTGATTCTTAATTCCAGATTCTTGATTCTTCTCAACTTTGTCCTCCGCTTTTTTACTTTTACTCGACAACGGTTGCGATAATTTACAACCATCGCGATAAAGCGCATTGGATTTTAAACCTAATTTCCAAGAAGCCATGTAAGCAATTTTTACATCTTCTACAGTTGCCGAATTAGGCATATTGATAGTTTTGGAAATGGCACCAGACAAAAATGGTTGCACCGCTGCCATCATACGAATATGACCCAAATAATGAATATAGCGTTGACCCTTTCGGCCATTTTTATTAGCTGTATCAAACACGGCATAATGCTCTTTCTTCAAATGTGGTGCACCTTCAATAGTCATTGCCCCACAAACATATTCGTTGGCAGCATTAATAGCATCGGCGTTGTAACCCAAAGCAGTAAGCAAATTAAAATTGGAATCATTGTACTGTTCGCTAGAAAATCCCAAACGTTCTAAACATTCTTCACCCATTGTCCAAACATTAAACGCAAATGGCAGTTCGAATACAGTTGGTAAATTCTTTTCTAACTTGGCCAAATCTTCATCAGTTAATCCTTTTTCTTTTAAAGACTCATGGGTAATGGCTGGCGCGCCTTTTAAACTGCCGTGGCCTTTTAAATAATCAATCATGTCTGTTATTTGTGTTTCGGTATAACCCAAAGTTTTAAGTGCCACTGGTACAGCTTCGTTAACAATTTTGAAGTATCCGCCACCAGCTAATTTTTTAAATTTCACTAAAGCAAAATCTGGTTCTACACCAGTGGTAGAACAATCCATTAAAAGTCCAATTGTTCCGGTTGGCGCTAAACAAGTATTTTGCGCATTTCTAAAGCCATACTTTTCTCCCAGTTCTAACGCTTGATTCCAACTTTCACGAGCAGCCGCCAGCAAGTAGGCTGGAGCGTATTGTGGATCGATTCCTAAGGGTGGAATAGCCAAACCTTCATATTCATCCGGCTTAGCATTAAACGCTGCCCGACGATGATTGCGAATAACGCGCAACATATCGGCCCGATTCATGGCGAATTTATTAAACGGTCCAAGTGCTCGTGCCATTTCGGCCGAGGTAACATATGATTCGGCGTTTAACAGGGCAGTAATAGAACCAGCAAAAGCCAAGGCTTCGGGAGAATCGTATGGGATACCAGCAGTCATAAGCACACTACCAATATTGGCATAGCCCAAACCCAAAGATCTAAAATCATAACTACCCTGGGCAATGGCAGCGCTAGGAAATTGCGCCATTAAAATACTAATTTCCAAAACTGTGGTCCAAGTGCGAGTGGCATGTTTAAAACCAGCCACATCAAAAGTCATGGTTTCGGAATCGTAAAAATGGGCCAAGTTAATTGAAGCTAAATTGCAGGCAGTGTCATCCAAAAACATATATTCACTGCACGGGTTTGAGGCATTAATACGACCGGATTGCGGACAAGTATGCCAGTCGTTAATGGTGGTATCAAATTGAAGCCCTGGGTCGGCACAACTCCAAGCAGCCTGGGCCACTTTGTCCCACAATTCTCTGGCCTTTAAAGTTTTACAAGATCGGCCATCGGTGCGCCATTTTAAATTCCATTCGCCATCATTTTCTACTGCTTCCAAAAATTCTTGCATTACACGCACGCTGTTGTTAGAATTTTGGCCAGACACAGTTTGATAGGCTTCACTTTCGTAGGCGCTATCATAACCAGCAGCTACCAAAGCAGCTACCTTTTTTTCTTCTTTAACTTTCCATTCAATAAATTCTTCAATATCAGGATGATCAACATTTAAAATTACCATTTTAGCAGCGCGACGAGTAGTACCACCAGATTTGATTGCGCCAGCAGCACGATCACCAATACGCAACCAACTCATAAGGCCAGACGAAGATCCACCACCAGATAATTTTTCTCCTGATCCGCGTAAGTTAGAAAAATTTGTTCCAGTACCAGAACCATATTTAAATAGTCGTGCTTCACGCACCCACAAATCCATAATACCACCTTCATTTACCAAATCATCTTTTACCGATTGGATAAAACAATTATGAACTACCACACCGTTAGCACAAAATAATTTATTTTTCTTTTCTTCGGAAACAAAACCAATTAATTCGGCAAATTTTTTCCGTTCAGAAAAATAAGAAACGCTTAATTGATAACTTTGATGACGATCTACTCGTTTTTCACTATTAGGGGTTAGATTAGAATAAACACCAAGTTCAAGTAAAAGTATTTGCACCTCATGCAATAATTTTTCAGAAATTGAAGTAAGCACAACATCACCACAATTATGGCTTTCATCGTTACGTTGACGTACACAACCATCAGCTTGAAATAAACCGTGCAAAAATGCTGCCTTCTCTGCCACTGTACCAGACATAATGATTGTTGGTACTTGAGCTAAAGACGAATTATAATTTACTTGATATTCATTTACAAAAGTATCGGCCTCTTTAGAATTAAAATGCACCACCCGATACAAATCACTTACTTCTTTACGTATAGTAACAGTATGATGACCAAAAATATTGTCCATCAAACGTACTGCTTCAACAAATTCGTCGTCATTAATAGTAATTATACCAAACATCGTAGTTTTTTGATTACGACCATATTTACCATAAAAACCGTCACCTAATACCCAACCTGCCAATTCAGCCTTATCTATTTTTATTTGCTCAACTTGGTTTTTTTCTGCTTGTGGCAAAGAATACTGCTGTACTCTATTACCTAACAAATCTTTAAACTCACACCAATCATACTTCCCGCCGTCCTTAGCTCGCATATCTGCCGACCAAACCAAATGATCATCAGTAAAATCTAAATAATTACCATTTTTTAAAGTGGCACGATACAATTTTTTAATTCCATTATTTTTTACTGCCAAAACTTTAACAAATTTTTCACCATCAAAAATTTTAATGTCGGTTAAATTTTCTTCAACTACATCGCCTAAATTCAAAATTCCTTTTTCAGTAAATAATTTTGTATCATACCGGCCACAAGCATGTGGTTGGGGGTGAGTATATGCATCAGTTGATTGGGTTAATACACCGGTGTTAGGATCAACATAATAGTGACCTTGAGCCGGGCCGTTAATTCCGTATGCCCATTGCAAACCAGTGTTAAACCATTGTGGTGAATTGGGCGCAGCCAATTGGCCAATAATCATATACACCAATTCGTCATAAAAAATTTCGGCGTCTTCGGCTGAAGCAAAATAACTATATTTTTCTCCCCAATAGCGCCAAGTGCCAGCCATACGATGAGCCACTTGTTTAATACTGTGTTCAGAACCCAAAATTGGAGTACCGTCTTCTTTTAATTGTGGTGTACCATCGGCGTTGTATTGGGGCACACCCGCTTTACGAAAATATTTTTGCGCCAAAATATCAGTAGCCACTTGCGACCAAGTTTTTGGCACTTCTACATCAAGCATTTCAAAAATTAATTTACCACTTGGTTCACGAATAACCGACGAACGCAATTCGTATTCAAACAAATCATACGGACTTACACCACTTTTGGTAAAATATCTTTCAAAGTGTAGACCATTTTCTATATCGTATTTAAAATCATTATCTTTTACAAAAACTTTAGTGGCGGCAGCAGTATTCATAATATTAAAATTAGAAGTTTGAAAAAATTATCTTTTTAAGTATTAATACTATATGTTGTGTTGGAAAATATATTTAAGCACTACATACAGTATTTATTTTAGTGCCTTAACATTATATCATACTTGGCAGTGCCCCACCAAATGGCTAGCTTTTTTGCCTAACTTAAGGGAAAAACCCATAAAAAAATAACTCATACTAAATGAGTTATCCACAGCGCACCACAGGGGGTACACTGTTGGCACGTCGGGTGCACTGCTGACCCGCTTTTAAAAGTTATTCTAGGCCTAATTTCTGTAATAATGCTTGGGCTTGGGTTTTGGCGGCTGCTTCTAGTTCTATTTCACTGCCTTCAAAACCTTGTTCACGTAACTCTCGTGCTTCTTCCTGCTCTAAGGCAGACCGCAGATCAGTTAATTCCGACCGTAAACCAGCCAACTTTTTTTGAAGAGATTCTACTGTCTTTTTGTCCTGCTCTACTGCTGGAATACCATCATCAGATAATTGCAGTTGGGCACGAATTGCCTGCACAGCCTTAACCACCTGTTGCATATTGGCCAAAATATTTTGAATTTGCTGTTTAGTAGATTTGATTTCACGCGAAACCAACTCCACCCGCTCGCGAGCCGCTGCTTTTTTGTCTTCCACCGATTCTTTCTTTTCTCTAGCTTCAGCAGCCGCTTCAACATTTTCTGCGCTTCGCCGTCTTAAATTTTCACTTTCATTTTCAAATAAATTCATAGTAACATTATTATACCATCATTAATAATTTTGTTAAGTATGTTTACACCCAAACCTAAACAATATATAATACTAGCCATATGGAAGAAGAATTAATTGAAATTGAAGAACGGATTATTACCCCTCAAGCCGGAAACGAAGAGGCGGTTTTTGAAATTACTTTGCGCCCACAGCAGTTGGTAGATTTTGTTGGCCACGAAGAGGCGGTTTTTGAAATTACTTTGCGCCCACAGCAGTTGGTAGATTTTGTTGGCCAAGAACAATTAAAACAAAATCTTAATATTGCTATCCAAGCAGCTACAAAACGCGGAGAATCTTTGGAGCATATTATGCTTTATGGTAATCCAGGTTTGGGTAAAACTACATTGGCACATATTATCGCCCATGAAATGAATGCCAATATCAAAGTAACTTCTGGCCCAACTTTAGAAAAAGTTGGTGATCTGGCGGCAATATTATCTAACCTGCAAGAAGGCGACGTTTTGTTTATTGACGAAATTCATCGTTTAAATAAAACCATTGCCGAAGTTTTGTACCCTGCCCTCGAAGATTATGCACTAGATATTATTATTGGACAAGGCCCAGCCGCTCGTTCGATTCGCGTGCCGCTAGCCCATTTTACTTTAATTGGCGCTACCACCAAATTAAGTTCGTTGCCAGGGCCACTACGTGATCGGTTTGGCCATGTATATCATTTAAATTTTTACGAACCAGAAGATATTGAAAAAATTATCAAACGTAATTCCAATATTTTAAAAGTAAATATCGAACCAGAAGCGCTAGCTTTAATTGCTTCGCGCGCCCGTCGCACCCCGCGCATTGCCAACCGACTTTTAAAACGTGTGCGCGATTATTCTGAAGTACATGGCAATGGTGGTATGGTTAATAAAAAAATTGCTGGCGAAGCCATGGCGCTACTGGCAATAGATGAATTTGGATTAGACGAAATTGATCGACGATTATTAACAATTTTAATTGAAAAATTTGATGGCGGTCCAGCTGGTTTAAACACATTGGCTGCCGCTATTGCCGAAGAAATGGATACTATCGAAACAATCTACGAACCGTTTTTGTTACAGATGGGATTTTTGGAACGCACCCCACGCGGTCGCAAAGCCACCAACGCTGCTTATAAACATCTGGGTTTTGATACCCCAAAAATTGCAACCCTTTTGTAAAAATATTGAATTGTCACCCCGAGCGTAGTCGAAGGATCCCTCCGCTACGGTCGGGATGACAAGTGATAATTAGAAATTAATTATTAGAAATTAGAAATTTTCATTATATGTCCATTCCACTTTATATCTTTCTCTTTATCTATTTTGCCTTTTTAATAATTTTTGTTTTTTTCTCAGTTGTTAATATAATACATATTATTCGCACTGGCTCCTTAACTTTTGCTAGTTTTATTATTACCACAATAATTGGTGCCATGACTATTTTTACCTTATTTTTTACTTGGGCCTTACTTACTGGCACTAATTGGCAAACTCCGGTAAATATTTTAAACATCAATAACGCTAATGATGTTATAAACTTTAACGTCTAATTTATGCAAATAGACTCTGTAATACATCTTAAATCATACGAACAAATCAAACTTTTACTTCGCCGCCATGCTATTACTTTTTTACCATTGATAGGAATATTTATAATTTTATTACTAATGCCAATCGGCGTTTATTTTCTTATTAATGCAATCTTCCCCACATTCTTAACTAACACTATCACTTATACCCTAATGGTTCTTTTCGCCAGTATTTATTATCTTTCGATCTATCTTTTTTTCTATTCTTACTTTGTAACTTTTTATTTAGATTTGTGGATTATTACGAATGATCGTTTAGTTGATATCCGCCAAGTAACTTTGTTCGCTCGCACTATTGCCGAAATTGATTTATACCAAATTCAAGATATTAGTTCCGACGTAAGCGGATTTTTTCCATCACTATTTAATTACGGCAACGTATCGATCCAAACCGCCGGTACTATTCCCAAATGTATTTTATACAACGTCCCCGACCCGCACCACATCCGCCAAGTAATTTTGGAACTATCTGCCAAAGACAAAGATTACCATAATAAGTAAATACAAAAAAAACTCTTCGAATAATGAAGAGTTTTTTAAATCTAACTATCCGATAAATTCGGATAATTGAAGACTAGACTAATAAATCTTCTCTACCTGCACTCCCGTATAATAATATTTAAGCAACTGGTCATACGTCCAGCCGTCTTTGTCGGCTCGAGCGGCAGCATCGGCGGCGCTCATACCTACACCGTGGCCAAACATACTTTGACCTTCGTCGTATTTACAATCTACTGGTTGTAACCATGGTTTATCGGTTCCGCCCCAAGCTTCGCTCCACAAACGCGTACGACCATCAGAATGGCCAAAATACGGGGTGGTAACAACCGTGCTGTTATAGGTAACCATTTCGCCATAAGTGGCTTGTTCGGCTTGCACTACGCGTGGCATCAACACTTCCGAGTTATACCCTAAATACAATTGATCAACTGTAGTAGCATAAACATCAAAAGTGCGCTGACTGGCTGGCAAACCATTATTAATATTGTAATAAGCATAAGATCGAGCGGCCACCAAAATTGCTTTAATATATTCCATAGCGGCACCGCTGGAAGTTTCGCCAATGCCAGCGATATATTCATCTAGTGGTAATTCGTTAACAATATAGGGCATGCTACTTTTTGGTGAATAAACATATTCAAATGTACCTCGATACATATTAAAATTCTTTGCACCCTTCCAACTTACTTTGCGATCATAATTTACCAAAGTAAAATAATTTTGTGGGTCATACGGCACCAAACGAATTTTTTCGCCTTCGGTAAAATCCAGCCCCGCACCAAAAAATCCATATACACCATTGCTGTAATTTAACATTGCTTTAGTACCAGCAGGCAAATCTCCTTTTAAAACTTCACCGCTATAAACTTTGTAAGGAAAAGAAGAAATAAATTCAACTTCATCGGTAGTTTTATACAAACCAATTCGAATAGTGGGTTCGTTAATTAAAACTCGAGCCGAAGAAAAAACAGTTTCTTGATAACCACTGGGTGCATCGCTAGTTACGGTAATCGGTAATTCCAAAGTACCGCCAACCAAAGTATGATTGTTGGCTGTTAATTGAAAACGGGCAATGTAGTTGCCTTGTTTAGCAGGCAAGCGAAAAAGATAAACCACTTCCAAAGGATCGCCTGGTTTAACAACACTGTCTCCTCCGGTAATTTTTTGAATTGATTGCCAAGATGGATCGGTAATATTTACTCGAGTAGTAGAATCACCGGTTGGCCGACTACCAGCTTCTTGCCATGAATAATTATCCCAAGCAACCGTACCAGCATTTAAATAACGAACAATAAATTTTACTTGTTCACCACCACCCGCACTAATACTACGTGCCGAAAAAGCTACCAAGTTAGCATTGTATTCTTTGTTGACTAATTCTGATTCGTCTTGGCCATCTAAACCAGAATTTCCAATATTATCATCACTAACAGAAGTAACATTAACTTTTGGTTTGACAGCCACTGCTTTTACTTTTAAATAAAAATGGGTGCCAGCAATCCAAGTTTTGTTTTCGGATACTAAATAAAAATCCTCTTTATAATCGCCAATTTTTGTAGGCGCATACAAACGAATTTTTATTTCGGCAATTTGACCTGGTTTGGTTGTAGCCGAAATTTTGGCCGGCTGATCTTTGGCCAACCAATTTTTACCAGCCAACTTACTATTATGATAATTTGGATCGACTGTATAGGCAGAAACGTAATTCGGACCAACATTAGCCCAAACACTTTTACCAGTATTTTTAATTTTTACTACCACATCTTTATATTCTCCCGCAGGAATTTCGATCGGATCAGACACTGTTTGACTAACATACTTTCCGCTGAATGTTTTATCTCGCGCCACTGGCTCTACAAAACCAGCAGCCTTAACTGGTGGAACAAAAACAATAAAACAAAAAAATGTTACAAACAGTGTCAAAAATCTTTTTAACATAAACAAAAACAATTAATCAATTATCTGACTGTTTTAATTATACCATAAAATAATATGAAAAACACCGCCACCTTCACAAAATCACTTAATTAAGATAAAATATAGCTAATAAATATGTCTCTTACCAAAACAATTGCTCACAATACTTCAATCCAACTGGTTGGTAAAACTGTCAGCACGCTTTTGGGTATTATTGCGGTTATGATTATGACACGTAGTTTGGGGTTAGAAAAATTTGGTTGGTATGCTATGGCAGTTGGTTATTTGCAATTTGTGGGAATCTTAAGTGATTTTGGTTTTACTGTTACCACAGCCAATATGTTGGCCGAGCCACAATTTGATAAACCAAAATTACTTAACGTGCTTTTTACTTGGCGGTTTATTACTGCTCTAATTTTCCAAGGGTTAGCGCCACTGGTTTTTCTTTTCTTTCCTTATCCAACACCAGTTAAAATTGCAGTGGCGATTACAGCTGTTTCCTTTTTTGTACAAGCCTTAAACCAAATTTTTACTGCCTATTACCAAGTACAATTAAAAACCGTTATCACTATAACCGGCGAAGTGCTTGGTCGTCTAGCTTTGGTTGGCGGTGTGGCTTTAATTGCTTATTACCACGCGGGATTTTTACCAGTAATGATAACTATCACCATTGCCGCTATTATTTCCACAATTTATATGTGGAGTAAAATTACTGGCCTAAGATTTTCTTTAGATAAAATTATTTCCAAGGCAATCTATACCAAAATCTGGCCGAACGCTGTGGCGGTTATTTTTAATTCTTTTTATCTTCAGGGTGATAGGGTGATACTGCCACTTTTTGTTTCGGCTACCGACGTTGGTTTATACAGTGCAGCTTATCGAGTATTAGACATTGTTGTCCAAATGGCGGCTATGATTATGGGCATAATGATGCCACTTATTACCTATGCTTGGTCGCGCAATTTAAAAACCGAATTTAAAATTCATTATCAAACTGCTTTAAACTTAACAGCTTTAATTTTATTACCAGTTTTGGCTGGTATGATAATATTAGCTAATCCGATTATGCTACTAGTAGGTGGAGCTGATTTTGTTTCCGCCGGAAAAATTTTAATCGTTTTAAGTTCAGCAATACTAGGAATTTGCTTTGGTATGGTGTTTGGCCACACTGCTTTGGGAATTGGCCGCCAACGTCAAGCATTGTGGATTTATGGTATTGATGCTGTTTTAAGTATTATTGGCTATTTTATCTTTATCCCTCGATATGGAATTTATGGTGCCGGTGGTGTTACCATTTTTTCTGAATTATTTGCTGGTATTATGCTAGCCCTGTTAGTGCGCCATTATTCTGCCACCAAACTTAAATTTTTTACTTTTGGAAAAATTATTTTTGCCAGTGCTATTATGGCTGGATTAGTATACTTATTCCAACCATTATCTCTAATCTGGTCAGTTTTAATTGGTGCAATTATCTACTCTGCTCTAGTTTTAATACTCAAAATTATTTCTTGGAATACTATTAAAGAAATCTTTGCTAAAAACAAATTGTCAACTGCCCTATAATCTGCTAAAATACTATTACCAAATAACTACTTAACAATTTAGCAATTTAATTCTATGGACTTTTCTAAAATTCGCAATTATCTTTTTTTAGGCTTACTTGGTATAGTAACAATCTCATTTTTATCATTACTTAAAAGTTTTGCCTACCCAATATTTTGGGCAGCAATAATCGCTGCACTATTTTATCCTTTATACAAATACATTAATACTAAAATCAATCATCCAAACTTTAGTACCCTTATCACTATGTTGGTTGTACTATTGGTAATCATTATCCCACTCACAGTTATCGGCACCCTATTAATCAAACAATCACTAGAAGTTTACTTATCTTTTGACAACAATCAAATTAGCACCACCTTACATCAATCACTAGAATGGTTTAAAAGCAATCCATACACCACAAAATTACAAATTAATGAGGCGATGATAACCGAAAAATTTTCCGAAATTACCCGAACAATCACGAGTTATATTTTTGTCACTGCTAAAAATCTCACTCAAGATTCTATTACCTTTTTTGCCATGTTCTTGATTATGTTTTATACCCTGTTCTTCTTTATCCGTGATGGCAAAAAATTGCTTCTTAAATTAATGTATATCTGCCCATTAGGAGATAAATACGAAAAAATGCTCTATAAAAAATTTACCACCACCACCCACTCTACTATCAAAGGCACTTTGTTGGTAGCCGCTCTTCAAGGCACGCTAGGCGGTTTGCTTTTCTGGATAACCGGTATTTCTGGAGCAGTAATTTGGGGAATTTTAATCGCTGTTGCCTCTCTAATACCCGCAATTGGCACAGCTATAATTTGGCTTCCTGCTGGGATCGTGATGTTACTTAGTGGTGGTATTTGGCAAGGATTAACTATCCTAATTTTTGGAGCACTAGTAATTAGTACCATCGATAACTTTCTCCGCCCAATTTTGGTGGGTAAAGACACCCAAATGCACCCATTGCTAATTTTATTTTCTACTTTAGGTGGTTTAATCTTGTTTGGTATTTCCGGCTTTATGATCGGACCGATAATCGCCGCCCTTTTTATCTCTTTCTGGGAGATGTACGAGGAATATTATAAAGATGATTTGGCACATAATTAAGAATATTTATCAGACAAACACCGCCCTGTATAAAACAAGGCGGTGTTGACAAAAATAATCAAATGATATAAAATATTTTTACTAGAATTTAAATACCAAACACGCGGGTGTAGTACAATGGTTCGTATACGTCCTTGCCAAGGATGAGATGGCGGTTCGATTCCGCTCACCCGCTCAAAGAAACTTTTCTGATTAAATCAGGAAAGTTTTTTATTATATTCGGCATAAGGTACATAATATTCAAATGGTATTCTAAAAATAGATTGGACTAGTTTATGATTTTGTGGTTAAATTAAATTGGTATTGACTGAGGAAATATAATAGCCACGAGGAGGAATCGTGAAAATGCGCACTTTGCGTTTGATCCTTTTGCTGGGCATTCCGATAGTCTTGACTACAGGAGGTGCCTCCTACTTTTGCCTGAGCGGGATGCCCCAGGCATGGGCAATGCTGGCCCATGTGGCGGCATTTCTAGTTCTTTGGGCCGTTGCGATTCGGATATCAGGCCCAGGCCGCCGCAAGTAGGTTTGAGTGGGGGATGCGATGAAGATCCATTCGCACACCACATTTTTTTCTGAATTATTTTGGAAAAAAATGTGGAGGATATTGCGAATGGATTTTTGTTTTGTAATTTAAGTTAGTCAACCCAATCTGTAATATAATTATAATTGTGTTACTATAAATTTAGTGAATTAACTGTTCAGAGATTGGGGAGGTTTTCATGGGGAAGCGTTCACACAAGAAGCGAGATTGGGAGGCTGACTACAACGACCTCCCGAGCTTCCGTCGTGCGTGACAGTTCGTGAACATGAACATGAAGGATTTCAAAGTTGCTGTTATGAAGATTGAACGTCGTGGTCGTCGTGCGGAAGCTGGATTAGGCTTTTCCAGGCGCGAGGAGCATGAGTGCTTGGGTACCTTCTACCCCAAGTAACACATGCGGAAGTCCTGAAACAGCGCTTCTCAGACACCACCCCCCCTTCGGCGCGAAGGGGGCGAGGCTATGCGGTACCACATCTACCGTCGACATTCACTCAGATTATTTAATCACCTTGAATAATTTGAAAGGAGTTCTGTCGACGGTTTTTGTTTTATATTCATCAAAATAGTTCTAACATCCTCTACTAAGGAGCCCATCGTAAAACTTCGCTTAAATAGCGGGGTTTTTGTTTTATAAGTTATCCACACTTGACGAGTTTAATTAGGTGGTGTATCATTCAAACATACATTTGAACGTATATGATAAAAAAAATAGGCAACAAAGATTTAAAAGTACTAGCCAAAAGACTGCAGGCTGCTTCAGAGCCTACGCGTCTACAAATTTTATGTTTGATATTTGGTAAAGAAAAGGTATGTGTTTCGGAGATAGCTAAAAAGCTTAAATTAAGTGTTGCTATTGTTTCTCATCATTTGCAGGCTCTTTACAAAGAAGGCATTTTAAATCCAGAACGAGAAGGTAAAAGAATTTGTTATATTCTTGCCGAGACCGATTTTGTAAACGACCTTAAAAATTTAATTTGTAAATATAAATAGTTTTATTAATTTAACTTTAATAATATGGAAAACAAAGTTTTTGTTTATTCTACACCTTCTTGTCCGTATTGCCATATGGCCAAGGATTATTTTAAAAATAATGGCGTAGAGTTTGTTGATTACAATGTGGCAGAAGATCAGCTTAAGGCACAAGAAATGATTACAAAAAGCGGGCAGATGGGCGTGCCAGTAATAGATATTAATGGTGAAATAATTATCGGTTATCGACCAGATGTTTTTCAACAATTACTTGGTAAATAATTTGTTTAATAAACCCGACTCCGACCCTTGGGTCGGAATATCTGGGCGGGTTTTTTAGTAGTAGAGTCAGCCCCGCCGACGTAACTTCTAATAAACAAGCACCTTAATAAATAGGGTGCTTTTTTAATTGCGTAATTAAAAATTTTGTGGTATAAATTAGGGGTTAATTATTTTTTATTATGCCTTCAAATAATCCATCTTGCCCCGATTGTGGCAGTGCCCCAGTAAATCATACGCTCGAGAGTTTTGATAACTGGATGGAAATTATTACTAATCCAGTACTTTTGCCTTTGGATAGATTGCGCCAGTGGATTTTTCCGGCTACTTCTTGGATAGGAGATTATTTGGCACCAGTATTAATGGAATTTTTTGTTTTAATTAAACTAGCTCGTTGGATTGATGAACCAGAAGATAAAATTTCGGTACGAGCCAAATGTTTTTGGGAAGAAGCTAAAAAACGCGGTATTAAAATGCGCGAGTGGCGATTATTTAACTTACCTAATGAAACTTTTTTGGCAGAATGGAAAAAGCAAAAGTGTATTTTTCAGGGGTTGCCTCGTCCTAATGGTCCAGATTCTGATTCTCTAATTTGGATGGACAATAAAGCCGAAATGAAGAAAAATTTTTTAATGTGGGGTATACCAGTAGCCAAAGGCAGGGCAGTTTTTAGTGTTAAAAAAGCCATTTTTATATTTAATAATTTAGCCAAACCAGTAATCGTAAAACCAGCCTCTGGTTCACGTAGTCGTCATACTACTATTCATATTGAAACCGAAAAAGAATTAATCGAAGCTTTTAATAAAGCCAAAATGATTTGTCCGCTTGTAATGGTGGAGGAAGAATTGCAGGGAAGTGTTTATCGAGCGATTGTAGTTGGTGGAAAATTAGAGGGAGTTTTGCGACGTGACCCAGCAGCAGTAGAAGGCGATGGTATTCATACAGTGCGGGAGTTAGTAGAAATAGAAAACAAAAAACCCCTGCGTCAGGGTCCGTTATTCCATTATTTGGTAGCCGACGAAGCAACAGAATCGGAATTAAAACGTCAAAATTTAAATTGGGATAGTGTGCCAATGTTAAATAGGATTGTTGCGCTTGGAACTAAAACTAGTCGCGGAGTGGGTGGTGCTTTAGTAGATGTAACCGATATAGCCCACCCAGATAACATAAAATTATTTACTTTTATTGCTGAAAAATTAAAAGACTCTTTAGTAGGGATTGATTTTATTATTTCTGATATTAAAAAATCGTGGCAAGAGCAGCCACGATCGGGCGTAATTGAATGTAATAGTATGCCGTTTATTGATCTACATCATTATCCTTTGCAAGGTACACCGCGTAATGTGGCCGGCGCACTTTGGGATATTATCTTTCGTTAGGTTTTTCTTCTACCATCCATTCCCCTAGCATTTTTTTAAATTCTTCTTTACGCTCGGAGGTGTCTTTGTCGTGCAAATGGTCGAGCGGGCTATACTCTGGGGTTAATTCATGATGACCGCGAATTTCATTATCAATAAATAGTCGTACATGATATTGATAACGGAAATTTTCACGTAAACGTAAACTAATTAATTCCTCATCATCTATCCAAGCGATACGATTTTTTTCAAAACCTTGATCTAGTAGATACTGATTAAACCCTCCTATAGTACGTCCGGGTGCCAACCAACCCAAGTGGTATTCTTGGCGTTTTGGGTAAGGTGCATAGCCAAAAAATTTTGATATATTTCGACCAATAGGGAAAAAAGGGTTTAAAATCCACCAAAGATATTTTTTTAGATAATCATGCCAACACATAAGAGTATTTATTATTATATATTATACCTATTATTTAAAAATGTTTCCAGAGGGCGTATTTAACTTGTTAGAAATGCAGTTTGATGGTAAGATATGTTCACTTAAATATATTATAAATATATTCTCATTCGTTCAAAAAAGAATAAATAAATTTATTCTTTTCACTCACTCATTTCGAATATGAAAATACATTTTTTGGGTACCAATAATTGGTATGATACAAAAACTGGTCAGACGCCGTGTACTTTAATTGACACTAAGGAAGCTTATATTATTTTGGATGCTGGTTATGGTATTCATAAAGTAGATAAATACATAAAACCAGGAAAACCAATTTATTTGTTTATTTCACATTTACATGTTGATCATATTTGCGGTTTACATGTTTTGCCAAAATTTAAGTTTACCGAACCGCTAACGATTTTTTGTGCTGATGAATCAAAAAAGTATTTGACAAAATTTACCCAGCATCCGTTTATGTCGCCAATTAAAAATTTGCCTTACAAAACTAAAATAGTTGGTATTAGACCAGGTAAGTTTGTTAAGCCGCTATCGTTTGTTTGTAAAAATTTGAAGCACATAGATTACGATTTGGGTTATAGGTTTAATTTGGAAAGAAAAATTATTACTTATTGTGCCGATACCGCTGTTTGCGAAAATGATTATTTGTTAGCTAAAGATGCAGATCTATTAATGCATGAATGCGCTTTTTCACCTGGTAGCGTGCATGATGCTTGGGGACATAGTAATCCCGAAGATGGTGCTAAGCTCGCTAAACGAGCGCAGGTAAAAAAATTAATGCTTACTCTTTTTGGTGCCAGTGGCTATCCGTCGGTAATGCATCGGCAAGAGGCGCAGCGGGTGGCACGAAAGATATTTGCACCCACAGAAATTGCTTATGATGATTTGATAGTAGAACTGTAATAAAAAATAAACCCATCAGAGGGTTTATTTTTTATTTTGTTGCGGGGCTCGGCGCTTCGCTATTTGAAATCGTCGCTTTGCTCCTCTTTGGAAAACCTTTGGGTTTTCCAATACCTTTCCTCAGCAAGAGAAAACTCCCGTTTTCTCCCTTTCCCCTTTAAATCCGAGCCAAAATAAAAATGACCCACGTTGTGGATCATTTTTATTTGTTGCGGGGCTCGGATTTGAACCGAGAACCTTCGGGTTATGGGCCCGACGAGCTGCCAGGTTGCTCTACCCCGCTATTTAGTATGTTCCCATTATACCTGAATATTTAATTTTGTCAACCCAATGTACAGCCACCCTTCAAGAGTTACACTGTATATAGAATAATTAGCTAAAAAACAACATTTTATAATAATTATTTTTATGAAGTTTAAAGTGTTTAAGCAAAAATAAATAAGGTGTCACCTCCCGCTATAAATTTACCGCTTTATTATCAGCAAAACTTCTCTATATTAAAGAGAAGTTTTTTAAGTGAGCGGGTAAGGGGAGTCGAACCCCTGTCACGAGTTTGGAAAACTCGGATAATAGCCGTTATATGATACCCGCGAGGAGTGTCGCGAAAAATAAAATTTATTTTATTTTTCATGACCGACGAGCGGTATTATATACCTTAGTATATGATACCCGCAGTGAGCGAAGAGTAAAAACAAGTTTTTGCTCTTTCGAGCGAAGGTATTATATATGGAACATATATGATACCCGCAGTGATTAACACATAAAATTCTACCCTATTTTTAGACAAAAGTCAATACTCATCTTGACAATAATTATTGACTCCTAAAAAATAAAATGATAAAATTTATCTTATTAACCACCCTGGTTAAATTTAATTTTAACTTTTAGTATATGGTTTTCAGCCAGTCTAATCCTCCGGAAGATAATTTTGATGAGGAGGAGGAGGAGGAGGAGGAGGAAAATAGCGATGACGAATTAGATGGAGACGAAAAATTAGGAAAAGAAAATTGGGGAGACGGAACAGAAGACGACGACAACGAATTTTAAAACAAAAAAACTGCTTCGCATTTAAGCGAAGCAGTTTTTTATTAACTTATTCTTTAGAAGCCCGGGCCGAATATTCACCGGTTTCAGTATTTACCAAAATCTCTTCACCTTCTTTAATAAATATTGGCGCATAAATATGTAAACCATTATCAAGCACAATTTCTTTAGTAACATTTCCCGAAGCAGAATCGCCGCGTACTGCTGGCGGAGCCTCAACCACCTTGTATTGAATCTTTTTTGGAATTTGAATTGATACTGCACGACCTTCATACAAGCCAATTATACACTCTACCCCCTCTTTTAAATATTTTGCTTCATCACCAATAAGATCGCCACTCATTTCAATTTGTTCATAACTGCTAGTATCCATAAAAGCAAAATTCTCGCCAGCTTTATACAAATACTGCATAGTTTGAAATTGCACCTGCACAATATCTACTGATTCACTAGTTTTGTAAGTGTTTTCCATTACCTTGCCAGTAGCCAAACTTTTCATACGAGTACGTACAAACGCAGCCCCTTTGCCTGGGTTGATATGTTGAAATTCAACTACGACAAATAAATCACCATTACTTTTAATTACTACTCCCTTACGAATTTCGGATGTTGCGGCCATATGTTTAAATTTTTAATTTAAAATTTTTAATTTACGAGTTGATCGGCAACTGAACCAAATATTACTTCATTAATATCTTTTGCTTCAGTTAAAATCATTACCAACCTATCTACCCCCAAAGCAATACCACCAGCACTAGGAATATTTGATAAAGATTCTATAAAATCTTTATCAACCCCAAATATTTCACGACCTAATTCTTGGCGCTTGGCTTGGTCTTGCTCCAAATTATACAACTGTTTTACTGGATTAGTCAACTCCCCAAAGGCATTGGCTAGTTCTAACCCGTTAATATATAACTCAAACCGTTCGGCATAACGCTGGTCTTTTTGGCTAAGATTAGATAAAGAACACATTTGGGCAGGATAATCATAAACAAAAACTGGACGTTCTTTGCCTAAATGCGATTCAATTTTATTTAAAAAAACCTTGTAGAACAAATCTTCATACGCATCTTCTTCTGATACTTGATAACCACAAGATTTAACAAAATCACGCATTTTATTAATTTCTAACAATTCATTAAAATCAACATCCACATATTTCTGCCATAATTCTTTTACGCTTATTCGATCGTAATTTGATTGCAAATTATAAATTTTGGACAATGCTAATTTGGCATCAACAAATTTTATCAACTTTTCTGTGTCATCCATTATTTCTACCAGTGTCCCTGGTGATCGATACCATTCGAGCATGGTAAACTCGGTATTATGAGTACCACCAAATGATTCATAATCACGCCAACATTTGGCTAGTTGAAAAATTTTATCAAAACCAACAGCCAACAATTTCTTCATCGCAAACTCTGGTGAAGTTTGTAAATAAAAACGAGCGGCTTCGCTGTTTGGGTTATGGATATCTACTGGCACTGGATTTAAATATGGTTCTTGGCCAGGAAAACGCACTGCCACTGGAGTATCGGTTTCCACAAAATTTTCTAACCAAAAAAATTCACGAATTAAACGAATAACTTTAATTCGAGTTTCGTAAATACTTTTTAGTCGGGGATTGTTTTGTAAATCTTGCCAATTGGACATGGTTGCATTTTTAATTTTTAACCAACCCTTTTAAAAAACACGACACACTATGGTAGTGCATCGCGTATTTAAATACTTTAAGCGTATTCAGCCAATTTACTTAGCAGTAAAACCCATAAACGATGCCTGACGAGCACGTTTAATAGCATTGGCTACCTGACGTTGATGACGGGCGCACAAACCACTACGACGTCTTGGGGCGATCTTCATATAGGAAGAAACAAAACGACGTAAGTTGCCAACATCTTTATAATCGGGAGCGGTTTTGTTATTAGTGCAATAAAAACATTTTTTATCTTCTTTGTTATTATTATTGCTTTTTTGAGCTGTAATCATAAATCAAACAATTAAATTTTTAAAAAGGAATATCCTCTACCTTGATTTCTTCTTCTACTACTTCGGCTGGAGCATTATCATGGTAAACAGGAGTAGAATTTGTAGGCATATTACTACCCGCACCACTTGGGGCACTATCTAACATAATCAAATTCTCGGCAACAATTTCGGTGCGATAATGTTTTACGCCAGCTTGGTCGGTCCAATCGCGAGTGCGCAAACGACCTTCAACATAAACTTTAGAAGCCTTGTGTAAATACTGTCCAACAATTTCAGATAATTTACCCCAGAAAACAACGTTATGAAATTCTGATTCTTTTTGTTTTACACCAGCTTGGTCGGTCCAAGCGCGGCTAGTAGCCACAGATACGGTGGCAACAGATTTGCCGGTGGTGGTAGTTTTAACCTCTGGATCGCGAGTAAGGCGACCAATAATGGTAACTCTATTTAAGTCGTACATAATTTTGTAGGTTAAACACCAGGAATAATATCGCCATCCAAAATTTCATCCAATTTCTTATTGATATCTTGCATTGAAACTTTGGTGGCGGCTTTTGGTTTGATTTCCTCTTTTTCTTCTTCTACTACTTCTTCTACCATACTATCATTCATAGTGGTAACACCGGTTTCATCAGTAGAATAAGAAATTTTTTGTGGACCAGTAAATTGGGAATTAAACTCTGTAATCATAGCGCGAAGCAAATCACGCATTAAACCTAATTTGGACTGGATGGATTTTAACATCTCTGGAGATACGCTAAAAATGATGGTATAGAAATACCCATAGCGAATCTGCTTGATAGGATAGGCCAAACGCATTTTACCTAAATTATGAATAGTGGCTTCGGCGTCGCTTTCCTTAAGCAAAGCCAAAACCTCGGCGGAACGTACCTCGGCCTCTTTTTCGTCTAGAGTGCCAGGCAAAACCAATAGTAACTCGTACTTTTTCATGGGTTTTGTGTTTATCAAACTTGTTTAAATAAGTTTGACTCTGCCTTGGACTTACCTGTCTTAAAGGTAAGATTGTTAATTACCGCTTTAGCGCCACACCAAAGCTGGTATTAACAATGACAGAAATAATAAATTAACAGGGCTATCGTATCAGAAATAAGATAAAAAGTCAAGAAGACGAGTAAACAGTAAATAGTAAGCAGTAAGCAGGACGACGAACTATGCGTTACTCACTATTTACTATTTACTGCTTACTATTTACTTCACCTATAATTAAGTGTCTCTTAAAAAAATAATTTGCCTGTTTATCCACCCATACCTCATTCCTCAGATTAACCCTTACTTCATATCCATCACAATGCGCCAGCACCCCCAAATACGACTGCACAGTTTGACCGAGTTCAAAATCAGATATTAAACCATCGTTAAATTCTTCCACCTTCTCCTTTGTTTTCTTAAACATTCTTTGTTTTGTTTTGGTTCGTAAAATTTGGTGATGCGGCAACAACACATAGCCCAAGAAATCTAACCCTTGGTTAAACTTTTGTAAAAATATTTTGTTAGGATGAACAGTCAATTTTAATTTATCTGTAACAAACTGACAAATAACATCTTTTAACTTTTCCAAGTATTCTTGGCTCTCGTGTAAAAAAATAAAATCATCAGCATAACGAAAATAATATTTTTCTCGCAAATTAAATTTAACAAAATAATCCAATTCGTTCATATAAATATTAGCAAATATTTGTGAGGTTAAATTGCCAATTGGTATCCCCACACCATGGTTGTCATCCCCGCGTAGGCGGGGATCTAGTGTTGGATTCCCGTTTTCACGGGGATGACAGTTCTGCACAAAACTCCTTATCACTTTTTCTAAAAGCCAAATAACATCTGGGTCATAAACCCGATTTTTTAATTGTCGGAGCAACACCTCGTGATCCACATTAGCAAAAAACTTTTTAATATCCAATTTCAAATACCAAATATTTTTTGTATAGTTTTTAGTCATTTTTCTAATTGAGTCACTCAAATCACTAACTGCCTTATGAACACCTTTGCCTGCTTGGCAAGAATATGAATGATAAATAAAAATTGGTTGATAAATTTTTTCCAAATATTTGTATAGCAAATGATGCACTACTCGATCGCGGACACTGGCTTTATTAATTATTCTAAATTTTGGATCCCAAATATAAAAAGTATGATAAGGTTGATGAAAATAATTTTTTGTGATAAGATCTTCATAAAGTTGAAAAATATTATCTTCTAAGTTCAACTCAAATAACATCACATCTGGTTTATTACTTTTTCCTTTTTTAAATTCATACCATGCATTAAATAAATTTTCAATAGTAACTAAATCATTATACATATTTGTATGTTAAACAATCTTTTACCCCCCCCCCCCGCATTTCCAGCTTCGGCCAAGAACGACTTAAACTCGATGTGGGAGGGCGTGCCAATTTTAAAAAGGACAATTGAAGCTGGATATTTGCCTAAAGAAGAAAAATTACCATTCATAAAAAAAGCTAGTGACAAATTTGATATTTTAAAAGTATTTATCCGTCTGCTCCGAGAATTAAATATTATTGATCAGAAAAAATATTTAGCTCTTCAAACTATTATCCAAGAAATTGGCAGGATGTTTGGCGGGTGGATGAAGTCGCTACCACAAAATCACCTATAAAAACAAACCCTGCACCGTTCTGGTGCAGGGTTGTTTTATTGCAGAAACTTCCCGACGAACAGCACACCGCCCGAGTAGTTCTCGTTCGCGTCGAGATTCCGGTTGTCGAAGTTCGCGCCGCCGTCGCTGGCGAAGAAGTCGAGCGAGAACTCGGAGGACTGCCACGTGTTGGCCGCGCAGTCGAGGACCGGGGTGTTGACATCCCGGGCCAGGACCTCGGGCATGGCCACCATGGCGGTGGCCGTGTCGATGGCGCCCGAGAGCAGGAAGCCCTCGGGGCAGACCTGGATCAGACGACGATCGGCCGGGATCGAGAAGCCCTGCATCGGGTTGGGGAAGTAGATGCCGACGACCGGACCGTGCCCCATCTTCTCGATGAGCTGTCCGTGACGGCTCTCTTCCACGACGCCGACGTTACCCTTGAGCGTGTTCGCGCGGTAGTTGGTGAAGGTCCGGATCGGGAACTTCTCCTCGTACGACCGCTTGACCGCGTCCAGGAACACCCGCTCGAGCGCATAGTCGTAGTCGCTCGCGTCCAACTGCGGCAGGCAGATCGGGAAGTACACGCCGTTGAGCAGACCCTTCATCTGCTTCATGGTCTGGATCTGCTCCAAGAGCTCGGCCGCACGACGGATGAATTCCTCTACCGAGACGAACGTCTGTCCGCTGAAGAACTGCTGGAGACGGGCGAGAATCGCGACCGGATTGACCTGGGGCTGGACGAGGGTGAACCGACGGTTCGGCTCGACGTAGTCGCCACCACTCTTCATTCCCTTGAGGGGGATGAAGCGACCGTTGGCGTCGACGATCTTGATCGTGGCGTCCACCAGTTGGATCGCCAGCTCGTCGCGCAGGATGGCCTCGAAGCCTTCCTTGCCACCGAGTTCGTCGCCAGCCGCTCGGAAGAGCTTGCGTAGAAGCGCTTCCTGTTGACCACCCATGAGTCCTCGCAACGTGTCTTCGAACGTTACCTTGCGCGACATGAGATCCTCCCTTCGAGCTTGTTATTGCCCGAAAAGCAGTTGTGCCACTACCCGTGGCCCAGGGCCTCCCCGATGTGAGAAGAGCTTACGTACTGCTTGAACATAACAAACAATACAAAAGCTCTTCTCAATTACCTTGCTCCGCATTTATGCGGGGTTGGTTTTATTGGCTAAATTGTGTAAAGAACGAACGGGTAAGTCTACCATCTTTAGTGGGTTTTGTCAACTCACCCGCATGAGGATAACTTTTTGCTTCTTCAATATGTATTTTTGTGGTATAATATATTCACTAAAAAAATCATCGTGCGTTTGCACACAATTTTATGCTTCCTCCTAAAATTCTAAAAACTCTCATTAAAGAAATCAAGGTTGACGCCAAAAGTTTAAGAGCTGCTCAGGCAAAAGCTCTTAAACTCAAAAAAGGTTTAGAGGAAGTTTTGATAATGGAAAATATTATTGATGAAACCGGGCTATACGAAAAAGCAGCGGAAATTTTAAAATTTCCCTTTGTTGCCTTAAAAGGAAAAGAAATCAAAAAAGAAATTATTAATTTAATTCCTGGCCCAGTGGCTGGCACCCACCAGGTAGTGGCCTTTGATAAAGACAAAGACACTATTAAACTTGCCATGACAGATCCAACCGATATTCAAACTATCGAATTTTTACGTCGTAAAACCGGATTAGAGCCAAAAGTATATATTACTGCCCCTAGCGACTTGCGCGAAGCACTACGCCAATACCACGCACAATTAGAAGATGATTTGCAAATTGTTCAAGATGCTGGTGGCGAAGTAGGCACTGGCGATTTAAAAAAGGCTGCCGAAGAACTACCAATTATTAATATTGTTAACAGCGTTTTAGAACACGCTGTCTACGAAAATGCATCCGATATCCATATCGAACCAGGCGAAAAAGAAGTAACCATTCGCTATCGTATTGATGGCATTTTAAAACCAGTCATGACATTGCCAAAAACTATTCAAAACGGTATTACTGCCAGAATTAAAATTTTGTCTAACCTAAAATTAGACGAACACATGGTTCCACAAGATGGACGTTTTAAAATTCAAATCCAAGAAGAAAAACTGGCCTTTCGTGTTTCTTTGTTACCAGTTTATGATGGTGAAAAAATTGTGATGCGTCTTTTGCACGAAGGTGCCAAACCACTTAGTTTGGATCAATTGGGATTTTTAGATAAGCCACGTAAAATTGTTGAAAATGCTATCAAAAAACCCCACGGTATGATTTTGGTTACTGGGCCAACTGGTTCTGGTAAAACTACCACTTTGTATACTGTGCTTGGTATTTTAAATCAACCGGGAGTAAATATTTCTACTGTAGAAGACCCAATCGAATATCGAATGGCCGGAGTAAACCAAAGCCAAATCAATCCTAAGGCTGGTTTTACTTTTGCCTCTGGACTACGCGCACTACTACGTCAAGATCCAAATATTATCATGGTCGGAGAAATTCGCGACCAAGAAACTGCCGAAATTGCTATTAACGCTGCCATGACCGGACATTTGGTATTGTCTACTTTGCATACCAACGATGCGCCAACTACTTTACCTCGTTTAATTGACATGGGTGTACCACCATTTTTGGTTGCCTACACCGCTAATATTATTGTGGCTCAACGTCTGCTCCGCCGGATTTGCCCTTATTGCAAACAAGAATTTGCCCTCGACAAAACAGCGTCCGACGAATTAGCGAAGGCTTTTGATATTAAAAAATTACCTGCTCTGTTTAAAGAATATGCTGGAATAAAAGAAGGAAAAGATTTTGTATTTTATCAAGGCGCTGGTTGCCACCGTTGTGGCCAAACTGGTTTTAAAGGACGCCAGGGTATTTACGAAATTATGGAAATTGATTCTGGTTTAATTAAAAAAATTAACGAACGCGCTAATGCCAATGATATTCGAGATTACGCCCGCGAACATGGTATGCTTACAATGTTAGAAGACGGATTAATAAAAGCAAGAATGGGTGTAACCACAATTAGCGAAGTATTACGAGTAACAAGAGAGTAAATTTTTAATTTAAAATTTTTAATTTTTAAATTAAAAATTCTCACCCCCTTTATGCCAGACAAAAAACCAAGACAACTTTCTCCTCTTGAAGTAAAAATTAATAATTTTTTTGATACTTATTTTCATCGCATTCCCTTTATTCAAAAAATATTGTTTGTTTACCATTTGCAAACAATGACCAAAGCTGGTTTGTCTATTGTTAATGCTCTTAAAGTTTTAAGCGAAGAAATTGAAAACAAAAAATTACGTTTGATTATTGGTAAAATTAAAACTGAAGTAGAAACTGGCAGACAATTAAGCGAGGTGCTAGCCGAATACCCTAAGGTGTTTCCCGAAATTTATGTTAGTATGATTGCGGCTGGCGAAGCAGCTGGTACATTAGAAGATGCTTTGGCACAGGTAAATAACCAAATGCACAAAAGCCACGAGCTAACTTCAAAAATTCGTGGTGCCATGATTTACCCAGCAGTAGTTTTTACTGCCATGATGGGTATTGCCCTTGAGATGGTGATATTTGTATTGCCAAAAATAATGGTAATGTTTAAAGATTTTAAAGCCGAACTACCACTCGCAACCCGTATTTTGGTAGGAATCACCGATTTTATGGGGCAATACGGCGTATTAGTTTCAATTGGATTATTTTTCTTTATAATTTTAGTTGTTTGGTTGATTAAAAAACCAAATATCAAACGAATAGTACATAGAATAAATTTACATCTACCAATTGCTGGACCAATTATTAAGAAAATTAACCTAGCCCGTTTTACTCTCACTTTATCATCATTATTAGAAAGGGCTATCCCT
>LBTN01000006.1 GCA_000992085.1 Candidatus Magasanikbacteria bacterium GW2011_GWA2_37_8
CCGAGCCGGTTTTAACAATCTAATCGGCCGCAAAGCTGGGTCGGGCGGAGCTTCTACGCTTACCCAACAATTTATTAAAAAAACAATGGTCGGTGAAGACCGTACTTTATGGCGTAAAATTAAAGAAGCGATTTTAGCATTACGTTTAGAAAAAAAATATTCCAAAGACGATATTCTAAAAATGTATTTAAACGAGGTTCCTTTTGGTTCTACCAACTACGGCGTAGAGTCGGCCTCTCAAAGTTATTTTCACAAACCTTCAAAAGATTTGGACTTGGCCGAAGCCGCCACTTTAGCAGCTATTATCCAAGCCCCTACTCGCTACCTTAACAACCCCGATTCTTTGCGTACTAGGCGTGATTTGGTTTTGCGTTTAATGTTCGATCAGGGTTTAATTACCGAAGCACAAAAAACTGAGGCTCAAAATTCGGCTATGCGAATTTATCGCCACAACAGTGTTATGACTGCACCACATTTTGTAATGTATGTACAACAACAATTAGTAGACCAGTTTGGCGAAAACACTGTTGATACTGGTGGCTTAAAAGTTATTACTACACTAGATTACGACAAACAAATTGCTGCCGAAAAAATTGTTAAAGAAAAAGGCGACAAACTTGCCAAAGATTTTAATGCCAACAATGCTGCTTTGGTAGCTATTGATCCAAAAACCGCACAAATATTAGCGTTGGTTGGATCACGTGATTATTTTAATGATGATATTAATGGACAATTTGATGTAGCCACTTTGGGCAGCCGCCAACCCGGCTCATCTTTAAAGCCCTTTATCTATACCGCTGCTTTTGAAAAAGGTTATACTCCCGAAACTGTTATCTACGACACCATTACTAATTTTGAACAACGCGATGGTGGTAGTTATCAACCTCAAAATTACGACCAAAAAGAACATGGTTTAGTTACTATCCGAACCGCTCTTCAGGGATCTTTAAATATCCCCGCTGTAAAAACTCTTTATTTGGTTGGAATAAAAAATGCAATTGATTTTGCTAAACGCTTCGGTTATACCACTCTAACCGAAGATGCTGGTTTAAGCTTGGTTTTAGGGGGTTCGGGTGTAAACCTGTTAGAACACACCAATGCCTATGCTACCCTGGCCAATGGGGGCGTATTTAGACCAACAGCAAGCATCCTAAATGTGGCAAATGAAAAAGGAGACAAATTATATGAATGGGAAGAACCGGTAACTCAGGAAGCTGTAAAACCGGAAATAGCAGCTTTAATTACTAATGTTTTAACCGACGATAAAGCCCGTGCCTACATTTTTGGTCTTAATAGTTATTTAACTCTACCCGACAGACCGGTGGCTACCAAAACAGGAACCACCAACGACTACAAAGATGCTTGGACTATGGGTTATGTACCGTCTCTAGCTGTTGGTGTTTGGGTAGGAAACACCAAACCATCACCAATGAAGGGTGGCGGAACATCATTGGCTGGTTCAATCTGGAACCAATTTATGAAAACTGTTTTGGTTTCTACCACACCAGAAGCTTTCCCAGAACCACCACCAAATACTGCCACAAAACCAGTTTTACGCGGTGCTGATGGTGGTATAAAACTATTTGTTAATCGAGTTACTGGAAAAATTGCCGCTTCTACTACACCAGAATATTTACAAGCAGAAAGAACTTATTTGCCACCACACGATATTTTACAATATGTAAGACTTGACGACCCAACCGGCCCAGCACCAGAAAATCCAGCCGATGATCCACAATATGCAGGCTGGGAATCAGGCTTACAAGCTTGGCTAGAAAAATCTCGTTTGGCTGGAAAAGAACTTTATGTAGAAGAACCACCGACCGAAATTGACACCCCTCAATCTTTAGAACTAATGCCTCAAGTAAATATTCTAGAGCCACTTAGCGGATCACCGATTGATAACCGCAACCTAAACATCCAAGTCCAAGCTTCCGCGCCACGAGGTGTAACACAAGTAACATTTTTAATGGACGGCAACAATATTGGCACTGTAAAATCTTTGCCTTTTGGTTTGGCCTACTACGCCAAAAATTTATCCAAGGGCGAACATACTTTAAAAGCTATTGCTGAAGATGATTTGGGTAATGCTGGTTATGCCGAAAGCAAATTTATTCTAACCGCCGAAATGGATCCGCCTGATTTTAGTTGGATGGACGGTGATGTAACCAGCGCCACCAAAGACGACTATCCTCGCCCTTTTCAAATCACCCCTTTCCGTTGGGAAGATGCCAAAGATTTAAAAGTATACCTAACTAACCAAACCGGAAAAAAACTTATTTACACTTTTTTAAGTAAAGACGACAAAACCCTTGGCGGTCGCTTGTCTTTTTCTTGGCAACACTACCCAGGCGCCGGATCATATACTTTAACCGGAGTTCTAACTGACAAAACCGGAAAGGTAATAGAAAGAAGTTTGATTGTGGCGGTAGAGTAAGGGGTTGAAAGTTTGTAAAGTACAAAGTGTTAATAAATTTAATTTACAAGAGATAATTAAAGTTTCGAGTTGGTTTTTAAAATCCTATCAGTTGTTACACACCAATGTTTAAAGCCTATAATGGGCATTTAAAGGACATATTTATCGTACCAACAGAATATTTGTCTTGCGATTAGAGGTGAGACGTACTGATTATCTTAAATTTGGGCTTTACTTAGAGAAGAATTGATAAATTTACCAACTCAAAACTTTAATTATCTCCAACTTTACAAATTTCTATTGTCTTATTGGCATTACAATATACAAGAAACTTTCATCGCCTTCGGCAGTAAACAAACATGGGCTGTCGGCGTTAATCATTTTAAATACACCAGCATCACCAGGAATATTGTTTAATCCATCTAACAAATAGCGGTGGTTAAGTAAAATCGAATTATTTTCTCCTGTAACCTCGCCAGCTAATTCGGAGTTGTATTCGCCGGTTTGAGTAGACGTAGAAGACACACTGATAGTGCCGTGCTCGCTGTTTAAAGCGAACGAGATAGCGTTTACACCGGTGGTAGTAAACAAACTAGCAGCCTTAATTTCTTTGGTCATTTGGGCAGCCGAAAATTTGGCAGTGGTACGAAATTCTTTGGGAATAATTTGACCATAGTCGGGATATTGACCATCAACTAATCGTGAAATCATTTGCACGCCATCATAATTTAAAACCAATTGATTGATACTTACCAACAAACGTACGTTCTTTTCGGTTTCTCCACTAATCGCCGATAAAATTCTACTCATTTCTTGAGCAGTACGTCCCGGCACAATAATTTTAAATTCTTCTTTGCCTTGTAAAGTTTTAATTTTCTTTTCAGCCAAACGATAACTGTCGGTTGAAGCTAAAACTAGCCCGGCATAATTAGGAGTATTAAACCCAAAAAACACACCGGCTAGTTCGGGGCGAATATCATTTCGAGCCAAGGCTGGCGTAACTTGGTTTAGACCGCGTTTTAACTCTTCTGCCTCTACTAAAAATCCTTGACCTTGGTCGGCAGCAGGAATTACCGGAAACTCTTCAGAAGAAGATCCTTTTATTTTAGTGGCTGATTTTCCACAAGTAACTACAAGTTCATTTTCTTGTAATTCTAAATCTATTTTTTCTCCAGAGAGCAAATTAACAAAATCAATTAAAGTACGTGCTGGTACAGTAAAAGATCCTGGAGCTTCTACAACACCTCGTAAATGAGAAATTACTGCCAACTCTAGGTTGGTAGCAACAATCTCGATCGTTTGTTCGTTGGCCTTAATCAAAATATTTCCAAGTATTGGTAAATTAACGTTTTTGTTGGCTACTCCCCCAACTAGTGCCAAGGCTTGTGTTAGGTTTTCCTTGGTGCATGATATTTTCATATTGATTAAATTACGGTTTAAGTTTTTTTATTTTTTAATGGCCTTATCAATATACTATATAATATATATAAATATATAATAGTAATAATAAAGATGTTAATAGCGGGGATAAGTTTGTTTTTAAGCTTTGTTTAGCCAACAGAAAGTTAATAAGTTTTTTAGCAGGCTGTGTATTAATTGGGTATAAACTAATTGTTTTTGGGGTTTGTTGTTTTATGTTGTGGACAACGGTGTGAAGTTGTTGATAGTTTTGCTTTTTTCACACAGCTTTATTCACTTTTTATACCCAGCTTTATGAGTACTTATTAACACTTCGTCCACATTTTTAAATACTGTTGATATACAATCTTTGTTTAATTAATTCTACTTCTTGTTTTAATTTTAAATCATTTTCTAAATCGGCGGCAATTTTTTCGTGGGCATGCATAGCAGTGGTGTGGTCACGACCACCTAATTCATCGCCAATTGATGGATAGGACATTTTTAACTCTTGGCGAAGCATATACATAATAATCTGGCGAGGGTAGGAAAGTTTTTTCTCTCGGCTTTTTCCGGTTAAATCTTCCATTGAGACATTATAAAATTCACTTACCGCTTCGATTAACTGGCGAGAAGTGATAGAACGTCGCATAGCTCCAGTTTCAAGGCTAGAAAGCAATGATTTAACAGTGTCGGCGCTTGGTTCGATGTTTTTTAACTGGTGGTAAGCAATAATTTTGTTTAAGGTGCCTTCCAATTCACGGATATTAGTTTGAACAGCAGCGGCCACTTGTTGCATTACTTTTGGTTCAAGCAAAAAGCCTTTTTCTGCACATTTTTTCTCTAAAATAGCTACTCTGGTTTCAAAATCTGGCAAAGCCACATCTACAATCATTCCCCATTCAAAACGAGATTTTAGGCGGTCTTCTAAGGCAGGGATGGCTTTAGGTGGGCGATCGGAAGTTAAAATTACTTGTTTGTTTTGTTGATGAAGTTCGTTGAAGGTGTGAAAGAAGGATTCTTGGGTGCGGTCTTTTCCGGCAATAAACTGGATATCGTCGATTAAAAGCGCGTCAATTTGACGGTAACGGTTTTGAAAATCGCGGGCACTACCGTCTTTTATGGAAGTTATAAAATCATTAGAAAATTTTTCAGCGCTAACATACATAATGTTAATGCTAGGATTTTTGCGCAGCAATTCGTTTCCCACAGCTTGTAAGAGGTGGGTTTTACCCAAACCAACACCACCATAGATAAATAGCGGGTTATAGGCTTCTCCGGGGCGGTTGGCTACAGCTTGGGCGGCAGCAAAGGCTAGCTCCGATCCACTGCCAACCACAAAACTACTAAAAGTGTATTTAGGATTAAGTGAAAAACCACCACAAGCTGGGGTTGAGCGGGTTGGAGGGGTGTTTGTGTATTCGACCGGCTCTGGCGTTTCAACAACAGGGGTAGCTTCAATAGGAGTGTCGGTTGGCTCGGTAACATTTTTAATATTTTCGATACGGTATTCTAGTTTGCGAATCGGTTTGCCAGTTACCCGTTCTAGAGATTGGATAATTTGGTGGTGATACTTTTTTTCAATCCAGGCTTGGTTAAAGGTGTTGGGGATGCAAATGGCCACCTGGCCGTCTTGTAGGGAAATAATCCCGGTGTTTTTAAACCAAGTATTAAAATTAGCTTTAGATATAGAAAGCTCTAGTTCGGCTAATACTGCTTGCCAAATTTCTTGATTTTTCATAAGGTTATTGGTTTAACTTCGCAAAAACTGATAAAATTTTTTGACTGTCATTATCTTATCATATATTTTGTTTATCACAAATGATCATAATTTAGCGAAAGTTGATGAAATGTGGATAAGGTGTGGATGAACAAGCTTTTTGATTTTAGCCAACAGTTTTATTGGTTTTAATTGTTAGTTTTTCCTTGTTACTTGTTCGTTGCTGTTTATTAGTTTCTGAGTATTGACACAATGGGTTTTAAGGTGTATACTAATAATCACTTCATTACTAAACTTTTTATATGCCTAAACGAACTTACCAACCAAGAAAAAAGAAACGTGCTCAAAGTCATGGCTTTTTAGAGCGTATGAAAACTCGTCAGGGGCGCGAAGTGTTGCGTCGTCGCCGCAGTGTAGGACGCAAGAAACTTACAGTTTCTGATGAAAAGAAAGGCAAAAGAACCAGAAAAACAAGATAAATTCAAAACCCCACTAGTAAAAGGTGGGGTTTTTTGTTATTATACAAACTGAATTAATTCTGTATTTGACAATACCCTCACTTTTTTCGCCTGCGACGGCGAAAGGGTACGCCTTGGGCGTACAACCCGTTCGGGTATTATCAAATATAGAATTGTGGTTTAGTCGGGTTTTTGTTAATTTTAATATGATCCCACTTAATAATCGTTTGCGTAAAACTCGGGACTTTAATTTGGTTATAAAACACGGCCGATGGGTTAGTAATAGTTTTTTAACACTCAAATCGCTAGAATTAGCCAAAAATCAAGATTATTTCCCTAAAAAAGAAGACCCTGATAAGTTTGTAAAACAGCTTAAATTAGCCTTTTCTGTAGGGTTAAAGGTGTCAAAAAGTGCAGTTAAGCGAAATCGGGTGCGTAGGCAGATGAGCGAGGTGGTGCGACTGTTATTAAAAGAAGATAAATTGAAAATTGGGTACTATCTAATGTTTGTGGCTAAAAAAGAAGTATTAGATAAAAATTACGCTGAAATTAGCCAAGAAATAAAATTATTATTGTCTAAGACAAAAGTTTTATTATAGTTTGAAAATACCAACACTTTATAAACTTTCAACTTTATAAATTTACGAACTTACATATGTTATTTGGCGCCCATGTTTCTATTGCAGGTGGTTTAAATAATGCTCCAAAAAATGCAGCAGATCTTGGTTGTGAAGTTTTTCAGATGTTTACTCGCTCCCCGCAAGGAGGGTGGGTGCCACCACTAAACAAAACAATTGCTAAACAATTTAAAACTGACTGCAAGAAGTTTAAGTTAAAAGAATGGGTAGTACATACGCCATACTTTATTAATTTTGCTTCGGCCAATCCGCGAATTTACAATGCTTCTATCGCTGTTGTGCTCCAAGAATTAGAACGGGCATCTATGATTGGTGCAAAATATTTAATGACGCATTTGGGAAGTTATAAAGATTTGGGGCACGATGCTGGATTAAAACAATTAGTAGAAGGGCTAGACAAAATGTTAAAAGGATATAAAGGTGAAACAAAATTTTTAATTGAAATTTCTGCGGGAGCAGGCGAAATTATTGGTGATACTTTTGAAGAAATTGCCGAAATAATTTTTGATAAAAAATTAATTAAATATGATATTGGTGTTTGCTACGACACCCAACATGGTTTTGCTTCGGGTTATGACATTAGAAATAAAGCTAGTGTAGATGCAACCCTAAAACAGTTTAATAAAATTATTGGTTTAGAAAAATTAAAAATGTCGCACTGTAATGATTCGGCGACCGAATTAGCATCACGTCGTGATAGGCATGAACATATTGGAAAAGGGAAAATTGGGGTGGAGGGGTTTAGGGCGCTGCTTGGTGATAAAAGATTGGATAAAATAAATTTTATTTTAGAGACGGAACATGAAGGGGTAGAAAATGATTTGAAGTTATTAAAAAAGATTAGAGGTAAATAAAAGTTTTTCTTTTTTTAATTTCTTTACAAGCCAATTGTGCCTTACTTTTTTGAAAAAGTAAGCAAAAACTTCGAGCTGTAGTTCATTCGGATAATTTAGGGATTCATTCTCGTTTTTGTTTCATAACTCGCCCCGCGTAGCGGGGCTCAAACAGATGAAACAAACCCGCCCAAGGCGGACCACATTAATTCACCTCTAAATTAAACCTCACTCACTAAGGCTCGGGACAGTTGGTTGGCCAACGTTGGCCAGGCGAGCGTTGAGAATTTAGAATGGTAATTAAGAGATGGAGTATGAGTGCCCCCGAAGAGGTTTGGCTCGCTGTTTGAGCGAAGCGAGTTCGAGCCAAAAACGAATACGTAATCCTTAATTAGCGTTTTAAATTCTCATTGTCTCGCGATTTCTTTGTGTCCCTTTCTTATAAAAGAAAGGGACAAGAACGATTGGTATGTGAAGAAGTAAAAAGAAAGAATAATTATGAAAATAAGTGTTAAAGTTTTACCGCGGTCTTCGCGGGATGAGATAAAAAAATTACCTGATGGTAGTTTTAAAGTTAAGCTTACTTCTGCGCCGGTAGACGGGAAAGCTAACGATGCATTAGTCGAACTTTTAAGTGAATATTTTAATACTTCAAAAAGTAAAATAAAACTCGTTAAGGGTTTAACGAGTAAAAATAAGATTATTGAAATAATGTAATTACGGTAAATCCACACCGCCTTTGTTCCACGGGTTACATCGTAAAATTCTCCACAGTGCAAGAGGTATGCCGATTAGGATGCCTCTTTTTTTAATCACCTGATATCCATATTCACTACACGATGGATAAAACCGACAATAACCGTGTGGGAAAAATCCGCGAAAAATTCCATGGTCTGGCGAAATTGTTTTTTGATAAATTTTAATTAACCAAATAAAAGGTACCCGGGGCAGGTAAATAAATTTTTGGATAATATTTTTCATATATGTATTGTATAATAATTTTGAATAAAATAAAAGACAGACTTTGTTAGTCTGTCTTTATATTTTTTTTATTCATGACTATGAGTTGAACAATCGTGGGTGCTTTTTCCGCAGACTTTTTCTTTCATCAATTCTACCACTTTACGATTTTGGATGGTGGCAGCTAAGGTGTCTAATACATCTGGACGCTTTAAAGCTTCTAAAACTTTTGGATCATTGTTGTAGCCTTGTTTGATTTTTTCTGCTTCAGCTTCGATTTCTTTTTCTTCTACTTTAATACCGTTGTCTAGTGCTATTTGGCGAGAAACCAACGCGGCTTTAACGCGAGTGTTGGCACGTTCGGTAAAATCGGCGTAAATTTCTTCTTCGGTTTTTTTCAAATCTTTTAAATAATCTTCTAGAGTAATGCCTTGTTGTTCTAGACTATGTTTTAATTCAAAAAACATTTTTTGTTTTTCGGCTTTAATTAAAACTTCTGGTATTTCATCAAAGGTGCTGCCGGCAATAACTTTTTCTAAAATTTCACCCTCTAATCTTTGTTCTTCTTTGTGTTCGGCTTCGTGAGTTAAATTATCTCCTAAAACTTTACGTAAATCAGCCAAACTTTTTTGTTCTAATTTTGTCGCAAATTCGTCGGTTAATTCTGGATACTCAACCGAGAAAATATCTTTAACAGTTACATCAAAATCAACCTCTTTTCCGGCTAAATGTTTTTGGTAATGCTCTTCAGGAAATTTTAAACTAAATTTTTTATTTTCATCTTTTTTTACACCAATTAATTGTTCGGCAAAACCAGGAATGTAATGTGGTTCGTTTAAATATACTTGATGATTTGGTGCTTGACCGCCCTCGACTGGAACTTTGTCGATAGACATATTCATAGACACCACTACTTTGTCGTCTTTGGTAGCAATACCATCTTTAGCAACTTCTTTGCCTTGCATTTTACGCAAGTCTTCAATAACTTTGTTTACCTCAGCCTCGTCAACTTTTTTATCTTTGCGTTCTACTTTAATAGTAGTAAGGTCGGCTAATTTAACAGATGGCATTAAAGCCACGGTGGCCTTAAAAACAAAATCATTACCTGGAGCCATTTTTTCGATAGTAATTTCGGGCATACCAATGGTAGATAATTTTTCTGCAGTTACGGCTTTGTAAAAACTGGTTTCAACAATCTGTTGCAAAGCTTCTTCCATGATTTTGATTTCACCTAAATTTTGTTTAACAATATCGTAAGGGGCTTTGCCTGGGCGAAAACCATGAATAGCGGCTCGTTCGGATAATCGAGCAGCTGCTGCCTCGAGATCTTTTTGATAATCGGCTGGGGCAACAGTGATACTTAATTCGACTTGAGATTTGGTAAGGTCTTTTTTTGTGTGTGACATATAGCAATTTATAAATTTTAAAGTTAATAAAGTGAGGGAATTTTATATTAAAACTTTAAAAAAGTCAACCGTAGATTGACAATCTGATAAAAAAATAGTAGCTTGTATATACAACAATATTGGAGTTGCTGCTATGAGAGGGAAGACGGTGTTCTTCTTCATGATGGCGATTTCTTTGGCTCTTTACGCCTTTGGCTCCAACGAATTGTCGGAGACCTATGGCAAGGTTTGCTGGGTGCTGGTGGTGGCTTGGGTCACCATCAAGATCCTTCGGATGGATGTGTGGTGGGAGGGCCACTACGAGCATACGTGGTATAAGCCGTTGGGAGTAGCGGCATGTGTCGCGATTGGATTCGGCATCCCGTGGGCGGCTTCGCTCATCCACCCAGAAGTTAGCCAGTTTGCTTGGGGCTTCTGGTGGTTTGGGCCGTTGTTCGGCATAGCTGCCCTTGTGGTCATATCGCCGCTTCAAGCAGGCGAGTAGATGTCGGTTTTAAACCGGCCAGACCAGCGTGTTGAAAGGAGAAAAAAATAATCACCCTGCGTCTGTTGTGTAATTTAAAAAATAGATTATATAACAGAAGGGTGATTAAAAATATTAAAAAACCCCGACAAATATGTCGAGGTTTTTTTGTATATTTTTTTACTTTATTAGCAGTCCTACAATTAATAGTGCCACAATGTTGGCTACTTTAATCATTGGGTTAATGGCTGGGCCGGCGGTGTCTTTATATGGGTCACCAACAGTGTCACCAGTAACAGCGGCTTGATGAGCAAAAGAGCCTTTGCCACCGTAGTTGCCTTGTTCGATATATTTTTTGGCATTGTCCCAAGCACCACCACCAGTTGTCATCGAAATAGCTACAAACAAACCAGTAATAATAGTACCAATAGTTTGGCAGTGCGTTCCATAATTCCAGGAATTTCACGGAATTGGCGGCGAACTTCTTCTACCACTTTACCAGCTACTTTGCCAACCGATTCCATAAGCATAGAACCAAATAAATATGGCAATAATCCACCGATAAATAATCCGGCTAAAACTTTTGGATCGTTTAACAAGAATTGAATTGAACCAGGAATTTTATGAGTAAAATCAGCAAACAAAACTAACGAAGCCAAACCAGCAGAAGCAATAGCATAACCTTTGGTAACAGCTTTGGTAGTGTTGCCAACTGCATCAAGCGGATCAGTAATCGCACGTACGCTTTCTGGTAGCTCGGCCATCTCGGCAATACCGCCAGCATTGTCGGTAATTGGGCCATAAGCGTCGATTGTTACAACGATACCAGTTAAAGACAACATACTCATCGCGGCCACGGCTACGCCGTACAAACCAGCTAAATAGTAACAAACTAAAATTGCTGCCACAATAGCCAATACTGGCAAAGCAGTAGATTTCATAGAAACAGCCAAACCAGTAATTACATTAGTGCCATGACCGGTTTCGGAAGCTTTAGCAATTTGTTTTACTGGGCCATATTTGGTAGCGGTATAATATTCGGTAATCCATACCATAAAGGCGGTCATAATCAAGCCAACCACTGCGGACAAATAAAGATTGTTAACACTGTAACCTTCTAAATCACTCATGAGCCATTTGGTAATTGGATAAAAAGCAATGAGAGCCAAAACACCAGAAGCAGCCAAACCTTTGTAAAGGGCGTTCATTACATTTTGTGTTTTTCCTAAACGGATAAAGAAAGTACCAAGAATGGAAGCGATAATAGAAGCACCACCCAATACTAGTGGGTAGATAACTACTTTTTCATTACCAGCAAACATTAGTCCACCAAGTACCATAGCGGCAATGGCAGTAACGGCGTAGGTTTCAAAAAGATCAGCGGCCATACCAGCACAATCACCCACATTATCTCCAACATTATCGGCAATAACTGCTGGGTTGCGTGGATCATCTTCGGGGATACCTTTTTCTACTTTACCTACTAAGTCGGCGCCAACATCAGCGGCTTTGGTAAAAATGCCACCACCGATACGAGCAAAAACAGAAATTAAACTGCCGCCAAAACCTAAACCAATCAAGGCGGATAAATCTTTAGTTAATAAATAAAAACCAGAAACACCCAATAAGCCCAAACCTACCACCAGCAAACCAGTAATTGAGCCGCCACGTACAGCCATATTCATAGCTTCTTTAAAACCAGTTTTAGCAGCTTCGGCAGTACGAACATTAGCTCGTACCGAAATGCTCATGCCAGTAATACCAGCGACAGCAGAAAAAATTGCACCCACGACAAATCCTAAAGCTGTTACCCAATCGACTAACAGGCCTAGGAGGATAAAAACTACCACAGCCACAATGGCGATAGTTTTGTATTGACGACTTAAATAAGCTTTGGCACCGTCTTGAATAGCACGGGCAATAGCTTGCATGCGGTCGTCTCCAGCTGGTTGACGGTTGATCCAAACGATCAAACCGATTCCGTATGCTACTGCAATTAAGGCAGGTAGCAAAGCGCAAAGCGCAACGATCATATAAATTAAATTAAGAATAAAATTTTTTAGCAAGCCTTTCGTCTGCAATGTATACAGACAAGGTTGCTTTGGTGTATATGTTATGATAAAATAGACAAATCGTCAAGATATGAAACACAAGGTGTTGTTACAATTGTTGCGCTTTTTGATGTATGTTAAGCGGTTTTTATGGTGGTTTGGCCCCCGCTTGTTTTTTGTGTTTATGGTAGTTTTTGGGCCAATTTATCGTTTTTTTTCTTTTTTAATTTATAAATTAAAATATCTTTTTAAACGTTTGGGTTGGACAGGCGGCACCAATTGGTGGCTAAAAAGAGATTTTTTGCAGGTGCTATTATTTATTTCTGTTGTTGTGATTGCTTTTCCGCAGACGAAGATTTTTGCGCAAAACAATAATTATTTAGCCGGGCAAAAAACTATTGCCTATGCTTTATTAAGTACCGATGAAGAATATATTTTGGAAGAAGTTGTTGCAGATACGGTTGTTGCTAGCACTAGTACTAGCCCTTCAAGTTGGCGTCAGGGTATAGTAGACGGTGAGGGTAGTTATGGGATGGTTAGTATGAATATTTATGGTTCAATTCAAGATCAAGAATTATCTGGGGTTATTGTTGGTGGTACTGTTTTAGGAAAACCAATTATTAGCCCAGGGGTAAATGTAGCTACTACTCGTTCACAGAGTGTTAATTATATTGTTGAGGCCGGTGATACTTTAAGCGGTATTGCTTATCATTTTGGTGTAAGTGTAGCGACAATTTTGTGGGAAAATAATTTAACTGTACGATCGGTGTTAAAGCCAGGCAATAAATTAGTTATTCCACCAACCACTGGTTTGTATCATACTATTAAGAAAGGCGATAATTTAAACAAAATTGCTAATTTATATGATGCTAAGGCAGAAGACGTTGTTAAATTTAATCATCTTAAAGAAGATGGAACCGATTTAAAAATTGGCGAGCGTATTATGATACCAGACGGGGTAAGACCGGCCGAGCGGGTTGTTGCCAGGGCACCACTTACTACCCAATCATTTAATGTAGTGGCTCGTCCACAATCATCCACCCAAATGCCATCTACGCGAGGTTTTGTGTGGCCGTCAGCGGCACGTACTATCACCCAATATTATGGCTGGTCTCATCACGCAATAGATGTCGCCGGTGGTGGAATGGGCACACCACTTTATGCTACCAAAGCGGGTACAGTAGTTATTTCACAATGCGGCTGGAATGGCGGTTATGGAATAACACGGGTAATGTCCGTGGTGTTACTGGTATTCATTTACATTTTGAAATTATTGTTAATGGAAATAGGGTAAATCCGTTGGGGTATGTTAGGTAAGAATTTTTAATTTACAATTTTTAATTTTTAAACAAATATTATTTGTCATCTCGAGCGTAGCCGAGAGATCCCTTGTTTGTAGCACTTGTTAATTTTGACAAATGATTAAAAAAATGGTAATGTTGTTTTGAAAAAATGGTACCGTAGCCAAGCAGTAAGGCAGAGGTCTGCAAAACCTCTATGCGTGGGTGCGATTCCCACCGGTACCTCTTTTACAGATATCCACTTTATTAGTGGATATTTTTGTGGATATTTTTGTTGACATAAATAAAAATAAGGCCTAACATTATTAACAATGGTTCTAGCCAAACAGGCGGCAGAAGAGGCGGGCAACTGCAGTAAAAGTGTGAAAGCACAGTATGAAGACACGGTTTGGATAGTGAGGAGGCACTATCCCCAAAGTCGACATGCAACTGCACGTCCCGTAAGAACGCCAAATGTTTTGGCGGGCCAAGAGCAACCTTGGACGAGAGGAGGGATTCCATGAGGAAGAGCATCTTCCTCGCGGTTCTGGTTCTCGCCCTGACGGTTCTGGGAACACCCTCGCTGCAGGCCCAGACCGTCGACACTACGTGCCAGTGCGTGTGCGTCGACGACGCTCGCGCGTTGGATACGTGCATCGAGGCCTTCAACGGCACAACGGGAAGCACCCAGCAGGCGCTCATGAAGATGACGCCCGCTACCACCGCGATTTACGGCCACGTCGGCAACTGCGCGGCAACGTCGACGCTGGGCAACAACTCGGCGATCATCATCACGAGCCGTCACGTAGCCGTGGCGCTTATGAAGATGGTCTACATCCACGACCCGATGGTCGTGGCGGAGGGCGCGGGTATCCGCACCATCTGGATGGTCGACGCGGCCATCTTCCTGGGTGCTCGCACCGCGGTGGAGGCCGAACGCTGGCCCGGTCTGATCGTCGCTTCGACGATCGATGTCCTGGGCATGTGCTTCGGCGGCTCGGCCACCATCGTGGCCTGACGATCTTCCGGCGCGAACGTGGTTCGGCCCTAAAAGATCGGGGTCGGTCTGCGGTATAACGCTTTTGTTCTTTTCTTCGAGGGGGTACGGTTTCTGACCACAGAGCGTTATACACGTTCGCTGGCGAGCCATCCCCCTCCGACTCGCCTTTTTTAAACTCCTTGCAACAGGTGTTTTTTGTTTGTCAAAAATAAGTTTTAAGAGTAAAATGGTACTATTGTTACAATAAATTATTATGAAAAAATTTGTCATTATTGATGGCAACGCTATTATCCATCGCGCCTATCACGCTATTCCACCGCTTACTACCAAAGACGGCAGAATTGTAAATGCTGTGTATGGCTTTACTTCTATGTTGTTACGCGTGTGGCGAGAAATAAAACCAGAATATCTGGCTGTAACTTTTGATATGCAGGGGCCAACTTTTCGTCACGAAAAGTTTACAGAATACAAAGCTACACGTGTTAAGGCTGATCAAGATTTGTATGATCAAGTTCCGCTGGTACACCAGCTGGTAGAGGCTTTTAATATTCCAATCTACGAGAAAAAAGGCTATGAAGCAGACGATGTGATTGGGACGATTGTAAAAAGGATTAAGGAACAAGGAGTAAGGAATAAAAATATTGAAACGTATATTGTTACGGGGGATAAAGATACGTTGCAGTTGATAGATGAAAACACAAAAGTGTTTACTTTGGGGAAAGGAATAAGTGATATTGTTACATATGATGCAGCGGCGGTGGAAAAACGGTTTGGGTTTGGGCCGGAAAGAATGGTTGATTACAAAGCGCTGGCTGGTGATTCTTCGGATAATATTCCGGGGGTGCCAGGGGTAGGAGAGAAAACCGCAACGGATTTGATAAAAAATGTTGGTGGTATTAAAGAAATATATGATGGAATCAAGAATCAAGAATCAAGAATCAAGAATATTGTGAAGCCAGCGGTGATTAAAAAATTAATTGATGGTGAAGAGTTGGCGCTAATGAGTTTTGAATTAGCGACGATTGATTGTAATGTGCCGGATTTAGATTTTAACTTAACAAACTGTATAAGCAAAGAATATGATCGTGAAAAAGTAGTAAAAATTTTTCAAGAGTTTGAATTTACTTCGCTTTTAAAAAGATTGCCAGGTGAACCAGATATAGCCACACCAACAATATCTGTAAAAAACAAAATGGAAAAGTTTAAGTTTGTTGATTTGAAAACTGATAACGAAATAAAAGAGTTGATACAGTATATTAAGAAAGAAAAAATATACGCTGCCAAAGCATTAGTAAACAATAATGATTATGTTTCTGGAGAGTTGCGCGGATTAGCGGTGGTTGTAAAAGAAAAAGGTTATTTTTTAAACCCAAAACAAACAGAGCAATTTGAAGAAATATTTATTGAAGAAAAAATAGAATTAGTGGGTCATGATTTAAAACAATTAGTAAAAGTTTTTATACGTCGGGGTGTAGAAATAAAAAACAGTTTGTTTGATGTAATGGTGGCCTCGTATCTTTTAAGTTCGGGCAGCCGAGCGCATGATGTAAAAAGTATTATTCTTAAAGAACTAGGCAAAGAAATAAATATTAATAATCAGGAAAACTTATTTGGGATTGATGGCAGAGTTGTGTCCGAAGAATTGTTTTTAATTTTACAAACAAAAGAGAAATTGCAAATTAAATTAGTGGCCAATGAAGATTTGGGGTTGCTTCAGAAATTAGAGATGCCCTTAATTTTTGTTTTGGCAGAGATGGAATTAAACGGTGTTGCGGTAGATTTAAAAATATTAAAAAAGTTATCAACAGAAGTTGCACAAGAAATAAAAAAAGTTAGTACCAAGATTTATAAATTAGCTGGTACGGAATTTAACATTTCTTCACCCACCCAATTACGGGAAGTGTTGTTTGAAAAAATGAATATACCAGTAGAAGGAATTAAAAAAGGTAAAACTGGTTTATCTACGTCGGCCGAACAGCTAGAGAAATTACGTGATCTTCACCCCATTATTCCAGAAATAGAAAATTATCGTGAATTAGAAAAATTACGTAATACCTACATCGATGTTTTGCCAACCCTAATAAACCAAACTACTGGTCGCATTCATACTACCTTTAATCAAACAGTAGCTGCCACTGGTCGCCTGTCTTCTTCGGAGCCAAATTTACAAAATATTCCGATTCGCACCGAACTGGGCCGCGAAGTACGAAAAGCCTTTATCGCTGAACCAGGAAATATTTTGGTAAGTGCCGATTATTCGCAAATTGAATTGCGTATTGTGGCTTCTTTGGCAGAAGACAAAAGAATGATGGAAATTTTTGAGCGCGATGAAGATATTCACAAAGCTACGGCTGCTGCTATAAATGGTGTGCCACTAAACGAAGTAACCAAAGAAATGCGTCGGGCTGCTAAAGAAATTAATTTTGGCGTGCTTTATGGTATGGGCACATATGGCCTTAGTTGGCGCGCCGAAATTCCTGTTTGGCAAGCAAAAGAATTTATTGAAAAATATTTTAATGAATTTAGCGGAGTTAAAAAATATCTTGATCGTACTTTAGAATTTACTCGCAAAGAAGGATATTGCGAAACACTTTTTGGTCGCCGTCGGTACATTCCAGAATTGCACGCCCAGAATTTTCAATTGCGCAGTGCAGCCGAGCGCATGGCGATTAACCATCCGATCCAAGGCACGGCTGCCGATTTGATTAAAATGGCAATGATAGCAGTAAATGCAAAATGTAAATCTCAAAATGGAAAATTTTTGACAAGCGATGTGCGAATGATATTACAGGTGCACGATGAATTAGTGTTTGAAGTTAAAAAAGGACAAGAAAAAGCATTTGGTGAGGAATTAAAAAAGATTATGGAAGGTGTAGTAAAATTGCGCGTGCCAGTAAAAGTGGAGGTAAGTTATAACCATAGTTGGGGAGAGATGAAATAGTTTTTTAAATAAAAAAGATAATTTAGAAGTTGTCTTTTTTTATTAGATATTTTTTATTTTTTGTGTTATAATATTATAGATAAATTTATTTATGTCTAGCAATCTTTATAGCGCCCATCTTAAAGAACGTTTAAAAATAATCCATTTGTTTGGTATAGCCATAATGGTAGGTTTTTTTGGGTTATTATTTTTTTTGAATATAAGTACCACACTAAATACTGTTGTAGTTCAGTATCTGATTCTATTCATGGCGCTATTAATATCAATAAGTTATTTGGCTTTATTGTTAAATAATACCGAGAAGATTCCATTAGGGCCAGCATGGCTATTTGTTGTCCTCAATATACTTAATTCTTTTCTAGTTTGGGCCACAGGTATACTAGGAAGCCCTTTTATAATTTTTTATGTTATTATTATAATAATAAGCACCCAATTGTATCGGTATAATTTGGGGTTGTTACAGATGCTAATTTCATTTTTAGGCTTTGTAATTGTGTATACAGGAACGTTAATGCGTATTTTTCCTTATTCTACCATTTTGCTTCATTCTAATATCGGCGATCTTTACCAACCACCAGCAGTAGTTTTTGTTTACGGGGTAATTTACATGGCGCTATTTTTATATGCAGTTTTTTCATCTTCCAACGCACGCACTGTATTATTTCGAGATTGTGACGATCCTAAAATCGATATTACTTATCAAGAAAAAATTATCCAAGAATTACCAATTGGTATTATGGTGGTTGATTGGGATCTAAATATTTTAGGTGCTAATCCTGCCGCGAGTATTAATTTCCCTATTTCAGGTACCTTAAATAAGCTAACAGATTATCTTAGTATTTCAAAATTAAATAGTCGTAACACAATACTTAAATTAGTAAAAACTTGTGAAAATAAACAATTAACTTGGCGCCAATCTAACGGCGAAGTTGTGCCTGTTATTGTGTCTGCACGATTGATGGCGGCAGAACAGAAAAGTAATTCTACCTTTGTTTTATTTTTGGAGAAAGCGTAAGTTGATAATTATTGAATATTTAAAAACAGACTGGACATCCAGTCTGTTTTTTGTTTATATATTTTTTATCCGTTCCCATAGTTTATACCACCAACCAAATTTCGATGTTTCTAAGGTAAAATTTTCGTTAATTATCGTTGGTTTTGGTAGTATAAATATTTTACTAGTGTAGTCCTGGTAGCCAGGAGCCGAGATGTTAATTTGGTATTGTCCGGCTGGTAATGCAACAGAGTATTTGCCGTTATTATCGCTAAATATGGGGTTATTTGTACCATATAATATTCCTGGCCAAGTTTCGTAAATTCCAGTTACTTGGTTGTATTGGAATATTTCTATGCGTGCAAATTTTACTGGTTTATTATTTGACGAAATAATTCCTCGTTCAGCGGTAATCATTTTTTTATTTAAAGTTACTTGGGTGCCATCCTCGTTGTTAATGTTGACTACTAATTTATATTCTTTTCCGTTTTGTTGTGGCGGTGCGACAACCAAGCTGTAAAGGTTGTTGTTTTTGTCGTGGGTAAACAGATAAGCGCCTACCATTTCTGAGTTTGTGTCGGCATAAACTGTTGGTAGTATAAATTGTCTAATTTTTTGATACCAATTCAATTCGCTTGTTTTTTTTGTAGCCGTGTATAATCTGCCAACTATACTATGTACACTTTGTTGTGGGCGCAGCAGCATCTCCACCTTTTCGTTTTCAGCTACTACAATATTGCCAGACTGATCTTCTTCAAAATTAGCAGAACTATTTTTAAGTACTAGTAAAAATGCTTTTTTATCTTCAATTTTTGTTTTTATTTGGTTCCTAGCTTCAATGGTTATAGACGAAGGTAGTGTAGTGCCAGTTATAATTTTGTTACTATAAGTTTCGTCAATTTTTTTATTTGGGGTTATTTGTGGTATCTTTAGGTCTTTTTTTTCAGAAAAAATTATTTTTCTAGAAGTTTTATCACCCATTTCTCCGTCCTTATCATATTGCCAAGCTGTAATTTCGTATTCTTTTGATGATAACTGATCAAGCACATCTACACTAAAATTTCCTTTTTTATCGGCTTTTATAGTATAAGTTGTACCACCAATATTTATAGATAAATTTCCGAGTGGGTTCGCAGTACCAGTTATTTGAAAAGGTGAACTAATAATTTTTTCTCCTTCTGTCGGGGAAATAATTTTTGGCTTAGTATTTAATATTATTTGGGCGGAAATTACTCCAGAGTCGCTGCCGTCTGTATACCAAAATTTTACAAAAACTTTTTTAAGTCCGTCTCCGCTTTTTAATACCCAATCTGCAGTGTCTTTATACGCTTCAACACTAATTCCGTTAAAACTTTCATCGTTGGCAATTGCCATACCCTTTGCTTCGGCACCGGGACTCATATGCAGAGTAACAAACTTAGAAGACACAATCGTTGAGCCATCATTTATTTTAAAAGTACCTTTATTTTTTAAACTATAACCAAAACCTCCGCCAGAAGTTGCCTGTTGTATGGTCGAAACCACAATATCTAAGTCATAGGATGGTATACCGGCAGTACTAAGCAAACCGGAGGTAGCATCTATACTAATACTTTCTTCTTTGTATAATGTGAGAACGCATACACCAACACCGTCGGTAAAACTAATTATAGTATCTGACCCAAACGAAATATTGTCGCCATCTTTGTTGGTGCAAGTCGGTTCGTTATCACTACTATCGGCATTGGCTCCAGAAAATATTATAGTTTTATTCCCATCATATAGTAAGGCAGGATTACCAGAATTATCTAGTAGGCTAATAGTGATAATTTGGTTGCTACTCGGGGTCATCGTTGTTGTTCCAGTAATTGTAAAATGGTAATTAGCTTGATTGAAAAATTCTTCATCCGCTAAGGTATAAAAATTAATATCATCATTATTGTTATTATCAACTGTTTGGGTCCAAGATGATAATGCCTGGGTAGTAGAGGACGAGCCATTTTGAGTGTTAGAATCTTTTAATAAAGAAGTCTGGCTAGTATTGCCATAATATATATAAAATTCTGTATCCACCAAATTTGATAAATAAGGAATATTTACGTAGGCCTCCAAAGCACCTGTGCTAGAAGTATATGATACTATTTCAAACATGTGGCGGTCGTTAGTATTGCCAGTTGTCCAGTCAAAATTAGTTGGCACAATTAAAATGTCCGGTCCGTCTGCGTTGGCTTTGGCGGACAAATCTGCGTCAGATGATAAATTGATATGTACGGGAAATTCTACCAAAGCATCAGCCACGTAATTAAATGCAATTGTAATTTTTTTACGATAATTCCAGTTGGATAAATTTGTACCACTAGATACTAATTCTGGTGAAACAAGATAAAAATCAGCGGGGTAATTTTGGTTGTTGTTTTGGGTTGTTATCCAATTACTGCCGGATCCGTTGATTTGTACGTGCTCACCTTGTAAATCAACAGCGTTGGCATTGCCATAATACATATAAATATCGGTATCAGATAAAGACGATAATTCGGGAATCTTTACCCAGGCAGATAAGGTGCCACTAGTAGAGTTATATGATGATATAGTGTAGGCATAGCGATTGTTGGTATTACCAGTTGCCCAATCTTCGCTAGAAGGTGCGAAAACGATGTCTCCACCTGTACTAGATGCATGGGTAGTCAAATCATCATCGCTATCAAATGAAACTAAAATCGCAAAATCATTCAAATCGCCAGCCACTTGATCAGCATCAATAGTAATTTTTTTGCGATAAGTCCAACCAGACAAAGCATAGCCGCTCTGTATTTGTTCTGGTGAAATACTATAAAAATCTTCTGGATTATTTTGGTTGGTATATTCTGCGGCGATCCATTCTGCTGATCTAGTGGTGCTGGCGATTCTAATTTCGTCTAATAGTCCATCAAAATAATCTGTAGAAGTTGAATTGCCAAAAAATAAGTTGCTCTGGGTATCTAAATTTACATTTTGTAAATATAGATAATGCCAAGCACTTGCAGTGGCCGATTGGTTGGCCGTGCCATCAATGTAAAGAGTTGTTCCTTCGGCAGAAACCAAATTATCATTTTCGGATTGGAAATACACATAACCCCCAACACCTGTGTAACTCTTATCAAAAAGGTAATCAATTGTATTAGTAGTGTTTCGTTTAAACCACAAAGAAACGTCAAGATTATTTGTCTGTATACTTGTGCTTGTGGCAACAGTGATAAAATCACTACTGCCATTTAGGCTGCCAGCCCGAGCAATTTTACCAGTAGCATCCAATGTTACGCCAGTTAATAAACCGTGGTTAAGGTTATTGGTAGAATCAAGCGCTGGACCAGCAGTATCGCTTAAATGTTGAACCATAACATAATCATTACTCCAAGTATCTGCAGTTTCTAAGTTTTCGGTCACAGCGTTGTTACCATAATATAAATAAATACTAGTATCAGCCGAAGATGATAAATTTGGGATTTTTACCCAAGCTGTAAGTTCGCCGGTGGAAGAAGTATATTTTTCGATTTGGAAATTTAATCTATCTCCGGCGGTGCCAGTACCCCATTCTATATCTGATGGCGCAAATATAATATCTGCTCCTGTACTAGATGCGCTAGTTGCCAAATCTGCGTCAGCTGAAAAATTTATTAAAACTGGGAAGTTAGTTAGGTTGGTATCAACTTGGTTGGCGTCAATAGTGATTTTTTTGCGATATAGCCAATCTGTTAAATTTTGAGAAACTTCCAATGTTATTTCTTGTGTATCAGTAAAATACCCAGCGCTGTCTATATCGTCGGTTGTACTTACTGTAAAAGTATATGTACCAAAAGTTGTAGGAGTGCCAGACAAAGTATTTCCAGATAGAGTTAAACCTGGCGGCAAAGTGCCACTACTTATTTCGCTACTTAAAGTACCTTGGTAGTTATTTATAATAGTTTGGCTATAACTTTCGCCTACTACAGCTGCAGGCAAAGAATCAGAAATTTTAATAAAATCAAAAATTAAAATTCTATAATTAGAAGGGTCGGAAAAATAAAATCTATTATTTTCTGAATCCGGGATCATCCCTTCAGGACCAGATGCAAACTTGGATTGGCTTGTACCATAGCTATACGTTGTAAAATTTGTTTGGCCAATAACAGCTAAAGCATCTTCGCCATTGGTTATAGAGGTAATATCAAAAACCAAAATTCTACCAGTACTATCACCTACAAATAAAGTATTAGTTGTAAAACCTACACTTAAAAACGAAGCAGAAAATTTGTTTTTTGTTACTGCTGAACCGCTGCTGGTGAAATCGGTTTGCCCTAGAACTCGGTAAGCATCTTCGCCGTTTACTATTCCGTCAGACAAATTATAAACCAAAATTCTTTGGTTGTCTGTATCAGCTACAAATAATTTTTGTGTATCTGATTCGTAAGTAATACCATGGGGGTTGTTAAGCTGAGAAGCAGTGGTGCCATAGTCAGCTGTAAAAAAATCTGGTTGCCCCAAAACTCGATAGGCGTCTTCGCCGCTTGCTACTCCATCAGATAAATCATAAATTATCACTCGGTTGTTCCCTAATTCACTTACAAATAAATAATTTGAAATTGGATCAAAATCTATTCCCCAGGGTAAGTATAAACTGGAGGTGCTAATATCAGACCAAATAGTATTAAAATCAGGCTGGCCCAAAACATAGTTAGGCGCTTGATTGTTAGAAACTGAATCCACATTGTATAAAAGCACTCTATTTTTATTTGTATCTGCTACAAATAAATAAGTGCTGCTATTAAATCGGCCAACACTAATTGCTCCTGGAGAATCAAGGTAGGCAGTATTGTTAGACGTATAGTCTGGCTGGCCTAAAACATTATCAGGTGTGTAATCTAATAAATCATTATTTTCGTCTAAATTAAAAACCAAAATTCTGTTGTTATTATTATCAGCAACAAATAATCTTTTGTTTATCGAATCTAAGGCTAGGTCGGTTGGTGTGTTAAATCCATTAATATTGGTTGTACAATTGTTTACATAATCAGTAGTAAAAATTGGAGAATTAGCATTATCTAATTGGCCTATAATATCAATCGCATCTTCCCCATCATCAATGCTGGCTACATCAAAAACTACTATTCGGTTGTCGGTAGAATCGCTTGTGTAAATTTTATTATTTGTACTGTTATATTTAATCTCAGAAGGCGATAAACTATTTATACCAGAAACTGTGTTATAACTATCAAAACCACTCTGCCCCAAAACATGTACCGCTGGTTCGCCATCGGTTATTTCGGCTACGTCGAAGATTAGAACGCGGCGACCAGAAAAATCTGCTACAAATAAAGTATTAGAACTAGTTATATCTAAACCGCTAGGTTGGCCAAATACAGACTGGCTCATACTAGTGGCTTTTGTAGTAAAATCCGTCTGCCCCAAAACATGTACCGCTGGTTCGCCGTCGGTTATTTCGGCTATGTCGAAGATTAGAACACGATTGTAATCGGTTACATATAAATTTTTATTTACGTAATTTAGTTCTAGGCCTTTTGGCGCATTAATTGTACTACTACTAGCTGTAAGTTGGGCGTGGCTAGTAAAATCAGTCTGCCCCAAAACATGTACCGCTGGTTCGCCGTCGGTTATTTCGGCTACGTCAAAAACCAAAACTCTCCCGTTACTATAATCAGAGACGTATAATGTGCTGCTAGTTGGGTCTAATACCAAACCTTGTGGGTTGTTCATTCTGGTTTGACTAGCAGTATTTAATTCATAGCCATTAAGAGAGTCTTGCCCTAAAACATTATCCGCGAGATAATCTGTTAGATCATTATTTTCATCTAAATTATACACCAACACTCGGTCATTGTTAGAATCTGCCAAAAACATACGATGATTAATATAATCTATCTCTGTTGACAAAGGATAGCTTAGCCCTTTATTATTAGGAAAACAGTTATTAACAAAATCAGTAGTAAAAACCCCGCTAGAATTATATGACTGGCCTATTACACTGCTGGCATTATAAGCAAAAACTGTAGAGAAATACGAAATAATAATTATTAAAGCGATACCTAAAGACGAGCCCAAAACAATAGACCAATGATGTTTTTTTAGTTTATATGAGAAAATTTGGGTATTAAAAAATGTACACCAACTTTTTTTCCGATTTTTTCTCGGATTTTTTATGTAGGGCATATAATTTGTATTTGTATTATATCACTTTTTGATTTAAAAGGTAAGGTAAGTTATAAGTTTGCTTTGAAAGCAAAAATGTATTACAATGCTTAGGCTATGATTATATATATCTACGGCGAAGACACGTTTCGGAGCCGACAATATTTAAGGGAACAGGTAGCCAAATTTAAACAAGCCCGCGACCCACAAGGATATAACGTGGTGTTTTTGGACTCAGCTAAAGCAGAGACGGGCAAGGTTTTGGGCGAATTGGTTAATGTGCCGTTTTTGGCAGAAAAACGAATGATTGTTTTGGAAAATATTTTAACTAATAATGATAAAGAGTTATTGGGTGAAATAATCACGCGTGTAGAAAAAAATAATATTCCCGAATCTAATGTGGTGATTTTTTGGCAAGGAAAAGGTAAAAGCAAAGTTAAAGAAGCGGCCGAATTAGAAAAATTATTACAAAAAGAAAAATATGCGCGCGAGTTTGCGGCTTTAACCCCAAGTCAATTATCAAAATGGGTGGCAGATGAAATTAAAACCAAAGGTGGAGTTGCTAGCTCGGCAGCCTTGCAATTTTTGGTGGCTAATACCAAGGGTGATATTTGGTATTTAAATAGTTTAATTGAACAGTTGGTGTCTTATGCACAGGACAGAGAAATTCAATTAGCCGATGTTCAATTATTTTTGGAAGAAAAAATTGATGACAATGTTTTTAATATGGTGGAGGCGATTGTTAATGGTAATCGTAAACAAGCTTTTAAACTGTTAAATGAGCAGCGTCGTTTGGGTGAAGACGACTTTAAATTATTTGGTTTGATTGTGTGGCAATTTCGTATACTACTTGCTTTACGAGCCTTGTTTGATGTAGAAGATAATATGACCAGCGACGCCATGGCCAAAAAACTCAAACTTCATCCATTTGTGGTAAAGAAAAATTTGGCATTGGTAAAACGCTATACCTTAGCACGACTTAAGGATTTGTATGATCAACTTCTTCAAATCGACATCAAAACAAAAACTGGTCAAGGCGACCAGTCGATGTTATTGGATTTATTCGTAGGCAGGGTTTAGGCGTGTTTAGATACGTTGTATAGCAGCAGAAATAGCCTTGTCTAATTTTCTTTTTAAATCTTTGTCCATTATTTCTTCTTCTTTTTTCATTATATCTTTTAAGTCTCTTATCAGTTCGGTTGCTGCCAGCAAGTCTATTGTTGTATTAGCCTCTTCTAAATCTCTTTCTGCTTCGTCCATTCTTCGTTTGTATATGCGGACAACTTTTTTTGTTACCCATTGTCTGCGCAAAGTTTCATCTGTAATTTGTTTTCTTACGTATTCTTCGATCTGTGGGGAGAAGGTTAGAAATTTTCCAGGCTCTTGTTCTTTTTGAAGCATAGTACAATGTTCGATATCTGCTCCAATTGTTTTGTAATCAATTGTATCTCCAGGATGGATTATTCTTACGCCACCTGTAAGTGAAACTTCTCCCTTTTTAATAGTTTTACCTTCTTCTCGAGGGTCGATAATTTCAATTTGTTCTACTGCCTTAACAACTTTATCTTCAAAAATTTTATTAATTATTTTGCTAGCAGCTGCATCTTTGAGAGCTTGTTTTTCTAAATCGGATGTAGCTTTTTGCCAATCTTCTTTAGCAACTTCATACTCTACATCCGGTAAAATTATAGTAAATTCGTCACCGCTTTGTCTGCCGATAATATCAGAATTGCGTAATGATTTTTTAAGAGCCTCTACAGTTGCTATTAAAACTTTATCTCCTACTTGATGGGTTTTGGCGTCGTTGATTCTTTTAAAAGAGTTGAGGTCGAACATAGCTACAGCCATGCATCTAAATTTCATTGCAGTTTCTGTTTCGGTTGGTCTGTATTTTTCTTGGTTATGGTTTAATTCTTTGATAGAAGAAGCAAACTGGTCTTCTATTCCCAATTTACTAAAAGCTCCTGTTAGGTGGTCTGTATTAATTGCGTCCCGCACTTCTTTTCTTCTTCGTACTATACTTTTAATAGTAGTTTTTTTATTTTCTTCTATTTTTTGTGGTAATATTTTTTTAACAAAACGTTCTACTTCACCTTTTTGTCTTTTTTCTGTATCTAAAAATTCAAACAGGCTTTCTATTTTTTCTCTAGTAATACCACTAGCTCTTTCTCCCATTTTTTTAACTATCGTGTCGTGTATGCTGGTTGAGTGCCACTTAAGTTGTTCCCAAGTACTTACTCCGTTTTTTCTTTTTTCTAGCCGTCTTTCCTCGCCTTCGCCTCGGTATTCTCCAGGCTCCATTTTTAAGATTTCTTTTTTTATAATTTCTAAAACTTCTGGCCAATTTTCTCCAAACTCTATTTCGGCTTTGTCTGCTTCTCTGTTTTCTTCGTGCCACTCTAATGCATAAGAAAATATTTCTTTATACATTGCTCGTGAATATTCGTCATTTATCTCTTCGGCGGTATAACGATCAGATACCAATTTAATAATTTCTTCCTCGGTAATGCCGCCATTTTTATCTGCCAGTTCTTTGATGATCTCATTAATTAACTCTTGATTATTTTTTACGTAGTCGACCAAATTTTTGTAATCGGATCTGTCGCTTATAATTTGTGGAAAAAAATCTCCCGGTCTTTTTAACATTTGACCAAGAGTTTCATTTTCTGTTTGCGTTTTTGGTAATTCCGACATTATGTGTCTTTCTACACTCATAGTATTAACTTGTTTAAAATCAAAACCCGAGCATTTAGCTCGGGTCTATTTTCTCATTTTTTTTACTTTTTTGCAAGGCCGTTTACTTTTTTCATTAAGCGGGAAAGGCGGCGGGCAGCAGTGTTTTTTTTGATAGTGCCGTGTTTAGCAGCCTTGTCTAGTGCTTTTTGAGCAGTTATTACCAATTTTTTGGCTTCTTCTGCAGATGCGGCTTTGGCAGTTTTCTTTATAGCATCGCGGAAAGCTTCTTTTTTAGCCTTATTTAAGGCAGCGCGTTTGATACTTTGGCGCAAAGCTTTCTTTGCATTATCTTTATTAGGCATAGTATTTGATAAAATTAAAATTGAGAGCGTGGTGATTATATTATATTTTGTGGGAAAAGTCAAGGCCTATCCCTCTATATTTGGTTTATCCAAGAGCATTGGTTCCACTTCTTTCTCTCCTTCGGTAATTCTTACCACATCCTTATCAATCTTGCCTAATTCTTTGTAAGCCACGTTATAGTGGTTTACTGTCGTCGTCATACTCACGCCCAATTTCTTCATGTAGTCTTCATAGGCCAAAATATGTTTGCCTAGCATTTCTACATTCTTTCTAATTTCCTTAGCTCCTTCTTCTATTTTAAAAGCGCGTAAACCTTGCAAAACTGTTTGGAGATATGCTGCAAAAGTTGTGGGCGAGACAATAATTACCTTTCGTTCATTAAAAGCATAATCAATCAAATTTCTGGTATTTACTTTTACTGCTCCGACTTCATTAACAAGTAAGTCGTAGTAAATTGCCTCACTAGGAATAAACATAAAAGCAAATTCCAAGGTGCCATCTTTTGGTTTGATATATTTGGAAGTTTCATCAATTCTTTTTTTCAAATCATTTTTAAATTCTGTTTCCAATTTATCCCTTTGTGATTCATCAACCAAATCCACCAATCGCTGATAATTTTCTAGAGAAAATTTTGCATCTACAGGGATATTTCCTTCTTTAGTAATAATAAGAGCATCCACGGTGTCGCCATCAGGAAATTCGTGTTGCAATTCAAAACTCCCTGGTGGCATCATGTTTTCCAACACCATTTTTAATCCTGCCTCACCAAGATTTCCTCTTTGTTTTTGTGATTTTAAAACTTTTTCTAAATTTGATAGTTGTGCTGAAAACCCTATAACCTGTTGGTTGGTTTTATCCAGACTGGTTAGCTTTTCTGTAATATCGGTAATAATCTTACTACTCTGCGCAAACTGAGTTTGCATGGTTTTGTTTATTGTTTGTTGATTCTCTCCCAAAACTTTGTGGGTGTCGGACATTTTTTGGTCCATGGTTTTATTTAGTTCTTGCATCTGCTGTTGCAAAAGTAAAAACATGTTTTGTTCGCCTTCTTTTGGTTTTTGCATTTCGGATATTTTTTTATACATTATATATAACAAAACTATGGCGCTAATAAAGCCGAGAGCAAAAATGATTAACAGTGTATTTTGCATAATGTTATTCTATTTTAACAAATTCTAGCGACGCCTTTACACTAGAATTATCACTAGGTAATAAAACTACTCTGCCTGGGTATTCTTTTGCTAGATTTGAAATAAATTCATCTGCCCAAGATGGTGTTAAAACTTTTACACCCGAAAAATCAACTTCGATTTTTTCGTTTGGTTGTACTTGATTTAAAACGTAAGCTTTGGCAGCTAGCCAAGCTTCTCTAGCTGCTGGTCTAGAAGATAAAAAATCACCAAATCTTTTTAATTCTAATTTCATATATTTTTAAAAACTTATTAAAGTTATTGTTCCACGAATACTGTTTTCTGTTTGCACAAAATTTTCAGTTTTGTTAGTTATAGAATAGGCAGCATTGCCAGAATAAAATTTAAAATCTAGTTCTAAATTTAATATTGAGTTTCGTACAAATTTTAATCCATTACCACGTTGTTCTGGAGAGCGACCAGAAATAACTTCTGTAAAAGCTACTCGCAAAGCGCTTAAATCGCTGTTTATATCAGGGCGAATGTTTTGTAGCGTTGCTCTTACTCCTCGCCCTCTATCCGCAATTATAACAAAACGTGCTTCAGTGTCAATTCTAAAATAAACACCTGGAACATCGGGCCAATTAGCAATGTTATGATCAAAAGAATTATTACCTAGTTCGCCTATTACCGCTGATAGTAAATAAGAAAATGAATCATCTTTGCCACTATCAATTAAAAGTTTAGCAACGCGTTGGTTTCTGGCTTCGAACACATCGCGTGTTGAGCAATATAATTGATCGATATTTAAAGTGGCAGGTTGAGTGCTTTGTAGCCAAGCAAACACTTCTTGTGTCATTAGTACTTTTTTGTCCATAGGTAAATAATAAAATACTTTAGGTGGGGTACCTGTTTTTTGAATTAATCCTTTGAGAGTCATTTTTTTAAGCTGTCTAAAGACGGCTGGGGCGCTAAACCCAATAAAATTGATAATTTCTTTAGGAGTTGCTTGCCTGTTTTGTTTAATAAAATTTAATATTTTATTAGCAGTATCAGTTTTCATAATATATAGTTTATAGTTCACTATATATTATATACTATAGATTATAAATTGTCAAGTGTTATTTTGTTAGTGTATGTATTTTTTAAAGCATTGTTTGTTACTTGCCAAAAAAAATAAAAGGTGATAGAATTTGGATACAAATTTTATTTATTATGCCCCCATAGTTTCCGCCCACGGCGGACCCGCCTTGGGTGGGCAACCAAAAAATATGGCCTCATAGTTCAACGGATAGAATAAGACACTCCTAACGTCTAGATGTAGGTTCAATTCCTACTGGGGCCACATAAACATTAAAAGGGCTTATGGTCTAGTGGTATGACGCGGCATTCGCATTGCCGAGACCCGAGTTCGATTCTCGGTAAGTCCACAATTTAAGTAATAGCAATATTAAGAGGTTCTGGGCCCAAGGCCCACCAGCCTTGGGCGGGGATCCTGCCTAGGTCCACAAATTATACAAAAACCACCGATTTGGTGGTTTTTGTATACACTTGTGTATACAAACTGGGGATAAAGGTGTGTATAAGATGGCAAAACAGTGGGTAAGTTTGTATACACTTGTGTATACAAACGTAAATTTGTTGTAAAAACGGATATTTAATTTTTCGCACTGTTGTATGAACGTTTATAACTATTTTGTTTCGTGTGAAACACCTTTTATTAGGTATTTTAGTTATAAATTGTTGGCGAGTTGTGAATTAAGTAGTTGTGAAAAACAAAAACAATATAATTGTTTCTTGTGAAACATTTTTAGATTTTTATATATTACAAGCCAATTACCTTCCACTTTTTTGAAAAAGTAAGCAAAAACTTCGAGCTGTAGTTCGTGTCGGATAATTTAGGGATTCATTCTCGTTTTTGTTTCATAACTCGCCCCGCATAGCGGGGCTCAAACAAATGAAACAAACCCGCCCAAGGCGGACCACATTAATTCACCTCTAAATCAAACCTCACTCACTAAGGCTCGGGACAGTTGATTCGCCAACGTTGGCCAGGCGAGCGTTGAGAATTTAGAATGGTAATTAAGAGATGGAGTATGAGTGCCCCCGAAGGGGTTTGGCTCGCTGTTTGAGCGAAGCGAGTTCGAGCCAAAAACGAATACGTAATCCTTAATTAGCGTTTTAAATTCTCATTGTCTCGCGATTTCTTTGCGTCCCTTTCTTATAAACCCAACTTCAGAGAAAACTCTGAAGTGTCTGGGTGGGTTTTTTAGTAGTAGTGTCGGCTCCGCCGACGTATTACTCGTAGTTGCTCGCTTATTTCGCGAGCCACTAATAAAAGAAAGGGACGAATACGTTTGGTGTGTAAAGAAGTGTTAAATAAGATTTATCTATATCATACCTAATAAGTATGATATATCTATTTTGCTAATCTTACACAAAAAATTTGACAAAACCTTAAAAATATGCTTTAATAATATTGTTAGTTCTTTCACAACGGACGCAACCCCAGTTTTTTGGTGTCAAAAAATTATTAGGATAATTTGACTGCAAAAAGTTGGGGCTGCGCCCTACAAGAATCGAAAACAAATCTACTCGAGGTTGATTATGAGAAAGCTGTTGGTGGTGTTCGGACTCCTTGCGTTGTTCGCAGTCGTTTGGCAGTTCAGCCGAACGGCTGAACCGATGCACGACGAATCGGAGGCACTCGCGACCGCTTCCAGGTTGGAATGTGGTCAACAAATCGGAAGAGACTTCTTCCAGAAACAGTCGGAGGTTTTCTGGCAGGGGTTGCGGCTCATAGTCCGCAACGCTGTGTCTGATGCAGATGCATTGGCACAGGCGCGGGTTATAGCCTGCGCGATACTATTCCTCACACTTCTCGCAGCCTACGCATTTACTGCGCAACGTGGGCGCACAGGGTACGCACAGGCGCCTCCTAGCGATGGGTTGCGCATAATAGCCTCCGGCTAAGCTACGCTAGAGAAGAATTGAGCGCAATATTCTGCTAAAATAAAGACCTCCTGCCCAATAAGTATAAGAATGAGAAAAGTATTGGAGCAGGTCAAAGGAAA
>LBTN01000007.1 GCA_000992085.1 Candidatus Magasanikbacteria bacterium GW2011_GWA2_37_8
ACACGCTAAGTTTAGTGGGCAAGAATTAGATTATCGCGATCCAGAAACTAACGAAGTAGTGGTGCCGTATGTAATTGAACCAGCATTAGGTTTGGACAGGGCAGTATTGGCATTTTTGGTAGATGCATTTGAAGAAGTTGAGGCTAGAAGCGGTGAAGAAGATGGTAAACACGAAACCGAATTAGTATTACGTTTACACAAATCACTTGCACCAATCAAGGTAGCGATATTACCTCTTTCTAAAAAAGAACCATTAGCAAATTTAGCTAAAGAAATTCAGGCCGATTTATCTAAAGAATTTATGACACAATATGATGAAACCCAAAGCATTGGTAAACGCTATCGTCGTCAGGATGAAATTGGTACTCCATATTGTGTAACTGTAGATTTTGATAGTTTGGAAGATAAAAAAGTAACCGTTCGTGATCGAGATACTATGGCTCAAGAAAGAATTGATTTGGCGGAATTAAAAAATTATTTAAAAGATAAATTTAATAATTAATTTGTTTTAGTTATGCACGATCGAATAGCGTATTCCCCGCAATCTAGTATAGGTAATTGTGATATTAACCGCGACCGATGTGAAGCAGATAATCTGGATGATAAAATATCTGAAGAAAAAACTGACCCAGTAAATTTAGAAGTGGATAGACGAAAAATTAAAGCAGAATGTAGAAAAAAAGAGGCAAACTTTAAAAAAGATTATTTAGATAAACATAAATTGGCTGGTGGGCCATACACACCTTTTGATTGTGTTCAAGCATATTTAAATTACGACGATGCTCGTATTGCTCATTTTACCACCAAGGAAAAATTAGAATACGAAAGCGTATTGTGTGCTTTGCATGTTGAATATGAAAAATTAAAAGCGCTATACCCACAAAAATAGATTTTCTTTCGGTGCGCAATTAAAAAGTTGATTAAATTTATGCATTACGAAAAATATCAATTAAAAAACAAAACCAATGTTATCTCTGTTCCGCTTAAAGATACTCAGGCAGTAACGGTTTTGGTTATGTTCCCGCTAGGTTCACGTTACGAAACCGATAAAATGGCAGGGGTGTCGCATTATATTGAACATTTAATGTTTAAAGGTACAAAAAAACGTCCTAATACTTTGGTATTAACTCGAGAAATTGATCGGTTGGGTGCAGAATATAATGCCTTTACTGGTAAAGAATCCACTGGTTACTATATTAAAGTAGATTCTCAGTATACCGAAACAGCGGTAGATATTTTGGCAGATATGTTGTTTGATTCTAAATTTGACGCCAAAGAAATGGAACGAGAAAAAGGACCAATTGTTGAGGAAATTAGAATGTATAAAGATAACCCAATAATGAATATTGAAAATGTTTTTGAAGGTTTGATGTTTAAAGGATGTCCGCTAGGAAGAGATATTGCTGGTAGCGAAGAGAATGTGCTTGGTTTTAAGCGTTCGGAAGTTTTGGATTTTAAAGACAAGTATTATCAGCCTGCCAATATGACGGTGGTGGTGGCTGGTAAGGTTGACGATAAAACCAAAAAAATTATTGAACAATATTTTTGTTCACAGAATAATTTAAAAAGAGCTGATAAAAAATTTAAAGAGTACAAACTGTGTTCAGAGAAAAAATCTGAACGTATAGATGTGGAAGAAAAAGTAACCGATCAGGTACAATTAATGCTTGGTTTTCCTGGATTTAAATATGGCGATAAGCGTACACCGATTGCCGGAGTAATGAATACAATTTTGGGCGGTACAATGAGTTCAAGACTGTTTATTCAAATTCGCGAACGCCGTGGCTTGGCTTATTTGGTGCGTAGTGGCACCGAGTCTTATCGTGATGCTGGTTATGAATATATACGTGTAGGATTAGAAAAGAAAAACATTAATCAAGCGATTGCAGTTATTAAACAAGAAATAGAAAAAATGATTAGCAAAGGGCCAACAGCACGCGAATTAAGAGATGCTAAAACTCATGTACACGGCGCCTTAACTTTGGCATTAGAAGACTCTGGTTTTTTGGCTAATTATTTTGCCAATCAAGCTTTGTTTGCCGATAAGATAAAAACACCAGCAGAAAAAATGAAAGAAATCGAAGCAGTTACTGCCGAGCAAGTACAAGCGGTTGCCAAAGAAGTTTATAAATGGAATAAAGTAAGAATAGCAATTATTGGCAATGTTATTAAAGACGAAATTATTTTTTAAAATTATTTTCGCCTAACTACCAATGCTATCTGCTAATTTTTCGTTGGTAATTGTTAATTGTTAATTATTCAATCATATGAAATATTTATTCGCTAATTGGAAAATGTATTTAGATTATGACGAATCGAATATTTTGGCTAATGCTTTGGCTAACGAACATAAAAAAATTCCGGAGTCGGTTAAAGTGGCGGTTTTTCCTAGTGCCTTATCTTTGTATCCAGTGGCGCAAGTTTTGAATGACGTTGGAATTGGAGTGGGGGAACGCAGGCATCAGTTTCATGAAACTAACCATGAGGTACGTCAAAAGTTGGAAGCGGCCTTGACAGTAGGATTGATTCCAGTATTATGTGTTGGTGAAACGTTAAAAGAACGAGAAGAAAATAAGACTGAAGAAGTAATTGAGGTACAGTTGCGAGCGGCATTTGAAAATTTATCTTGGCCAGTTGGCAGGGAATTGATTGTAGCCTATGAGCCGGTTTGGGCGATTAGCAAAGGTATGGGTGCTAGCGATGTAGGGTTGCCTTGTGATGAAATTGAAGCCGAACGTATACATATATTAATTGCCAAGATGGTGAAGGGGATTCTGCCAGAAGTAGATCCAGTTGTTCTTTTTGGCGGTAGTGTGCGTAAAGAAACTGTAGCCGGGTATTTATCCCAACCACATATCCATGGTGTTTTGGTAGGCGCTGCTTCTACTCGCCTAGACTCTTGGTTGGAGATAATGGCTAGCGCTATAAATTGATTATTGGAATATTATGTTGAATATTGTTTTCTCCATTATTATATTAATCGGCTTAGGTGTAGCGGCTTTTATTGTGATTCGCAAATTTCCTCAGTTAGCAAATTTGGATGTAAATAATTTGCCAGCAGAAAAAGTAGCACGAAAGAAAAAGGAGATTATTACTAAGCGCATTAATGAACACAATCAAGTAGTAAAAGAAAAACTAGTACGTTGGTTAAAACCGGTTGGTTATTTATGGGGTTTGGTGCAGTTACAATTTCGTCGTTATGTTGGTAAATTAGAAATTTTATTACATCATGAACAAGCGGCCAAAAAGAAATTAGAAGTACCAGAAATGTCTACCGAAGAACAAGAGCAAAAATTAGCCCGTCTTATTCAAGAAGGCGAACAGCACCTACAGTTTAATCATTATGACCAAGCCGAAGAAAAATTTATTGCCGCTATTAAAATTAATAGCAAATCAGCTGTAGCTTATCGTGGATTGGGTGATACTTATTTGGCCAAAGGAGCGTTAGAAGAAGCACGTCAGACCTATCGTTTTATTTTACAACTTGAACCAGACGATGATAGTGTTTTGGTTAAATTAGCAGATATTGCCGAAAGCCAAGGGGATTTGGAAGAGGCGATTGAGTATTATCAACAGGCAGCAATTTTAAACGATGCGTTGTCACCACGTTTTTGTCATCTAGCGGAATTACTATTAAAGGTAGATCAACCCCAGGTTGCCAAGGAGGCAATTTTACAGGCAGTAGAGCTTGAACCGCAAAACCCAAAATATCTTGACTTATTGATAGAAACTGCTATAATATGCAAAGATAAAAATTTAGCCAATAAAGGTTATAATGATTTGCGCTTAGTTAACCCAGAAAATCAGAAATTAGAAGAATTCAGACACCGAATTGAGCAAATTTAAAAATGACGCCGTTGTAGCTCAGTTGGTAGAGCACCTCCATGGTAAGGAGGTGGTCAGCGGTTCAAATCCGCTCAACGGCTCTGGAAATTTTGCCGGGATAGCTCAGTTGGTAGAGCGGCTGTTTTGTAAACAGCGGGTCGCGGGTTCGAATCCTGTTCCCGGCTCAGATCGGATTCGGATCCGATTAGTTCTTTATAATAAAAAAATGGGCAGGTACCGAAGCGGTCAAACGGGGCAGACTGTAAATCTGCTGGCTCAGCCTTCCTAGGTTCGAATCCTAGCCTGCCCACTTAGTAGTTTGTAAAGTTGAAAGTTTATAAAGTTTGTAAAGTAGAAGATTTTTTATAATTTCATTTACTTTAAAAACTTTATTAACTTTAAAAACTTTATTAACTTATAATATATGTCACAAGATAGCTTGGCTAAAATGGAATGTGGTGAATGCAAACAGACTAATTATTATTCCACTCGGAATAAAAAAATTAAGACTCGTTTGGCTTTAAAAAAGCACTGCAAACATTGCAAGAAACATACTGATCACAAAGAAACTAAGTAATATTTTTTGCTTTAAATTTTAACCCCCTTTGTTTATGTGGTTTTTTTCTTCTCTTTACAAGAGTTTATATAATTTACCTTGGTTGAGACAGCAAAAAGGCGATCACGGCAAAGCCTGGGGTTATTTTTTTCTCTTAATGTTTTTAGTTGTTGGTTTAACTTTAATTCCATTATTTGTTGGTTTGCCAAAAGGAGTTAGTACTATTCAGTCCAAATTTGCCAGCGATGTGCCAAGTTTTGCGGCAGATTTGAAAGGTGGAGAATTGGTTGTTACAGAACTTGTTCAACCCTATGTAGTTAAAGAAAATGAAATGGTTTTGGTAATTGATACTGTAACTACTAGTCCAATGCAGCTATCCGATTATTTAACTACCAACGATACCTCTGGAATTTTAATAACCAAAGATCGATTGGAAATCTATAATGCCAATAATCAACAGAGCCGAGCACAATTATGGAGTGGGATGCCAGATTATAGTATTACCAAAGACCAAGCTTTAACTGCTTTAAATAAATTTTTACGCTGGCCGATTTTAATTTTAATTTGCTTGGGTTTATTTATTTTATATTTTATTGGTTTAAGTATTGGGCGGTTAGCGTTTATATTATTCTGGGGTTTTGTGGTTTGGTTGGTGGCCATAATGGCAAAAAAGAATTGGTCTTATCGAGAAATATTCAATGTTAGTTTGTATGCCACCACATTACCGCTATTATTTACCTTAATACTTTCTACTAGCGGCGCCAGTATCCGTTTCTTGTCCACCTTGTTATTCGTTGGTTTAATGGTTGCTGTCATTTTTGTAAAAGAAGAAAAATTACCAGAAAAAACAATTGAGGGTTAAAAATGTATTGCGGGGTTAGTTTAGTGGTAGAACTATGGTCTCCAAAACCATCGGTGGGGGTTCGATTCCCTCACCCCGTGCAAGTTGCTAAATAGGGTTTTTCGTAATTATTACCTAATATTAGCTAAAATTACGTATTTTTACCTCACACCCCCTTGACAACCAAGGGTTTTTCTGTTATAATGGGGTGTCTTAATTAATCCGTCGCGAAAAGATAAGCGGCGAGACTCGTACCTCTTTTGTGTCATTATGTGGCTTTAGAAGGAATCGGGTCACATAAATATATATGACACACACTAATAAAGCAGTGCCAGATTTTAATAATTTGGGTATTGCTACCAATTTGTTGGCCGTTTTGGCTGAACAAAAATTTACTTCTCCAACCCCTATTCAACGGGAATGTATCCCGGTTGTTTTGGCTGGAAAAGACATCGTGGGTATTGCCCAAACTGGTACAGGCAAAACCCTGGCTTTTGGCTTACCAATTATTCAACGTTTGGCCACAACTAACGGTCAGGCTTTAATTATTTTGCCTACTCGCGAATTGGCTATTCAAGTAGAAGAAGTGATGCAAAAATTAGGCGGCAAGTTGGGCTTACGCACGGTTGTAATTATTGGTGGTGCACATATGGATAGACAAAAACGGAGTTTGCGTCAAAATCCTCATGTGGTAATTGCCACTCCAGGTCGTTTAATCGATCATATCCAACAAAAGAATTTTTCACTTCAACATGTAAAAATTATTGTTTTGGATGAAGCCGACAGAATGTTGGACATTGGTTTTGCTCCTCAAATAAAACAAATTTTAAGTTTAGCATCTCCCATGCGTCAGACACTATTGTTTTCGGCTACTATGCCAACCGAGATTGTTAAAATTGCTAACCAATATATGAAAGAACCGGTTAGAGTTGAAGTAGCCCCAGCAGGTACATCGGCTACTAATGTAAAACAAGAAGCATATATTGTTAGCAAAGAATGTAAGATGCAATTACTTGAAAAACATTTAGCTGATCACTCGGGAACAGTATTAGTATTTTCTCGTACCAAACATGGTGCAAAAAAATACACTAGAAGTATTAATGAAATGGGGCATACAGCTGTTGAAATCCATTCCGACCGATCTTTGTCGCAACGAAAAGCGGCCATGGAAGGTTTTAAAAACGGAAAGTTTCGTGTTTTGGTTGCGACCGATATTGCTTCACGTGGTATTGATGTAAACAATATTTCTTTGGTAGTAAATTATGATTTGCCAGATAATCCAGAAGATTATGTACACCGTATTGGTCGTACTGGCCGAGCTGGTAATTCTGGTAAAGCGGTATCTTTTGTGGCTCCAGACGAACGTAGAGATGTACTGCAAATCGAAAGGTTGATTCGTAAACCTTTACAAGTAATGCCATTACCAGTGTTGCCACCACGTCGAACTGTAGCGCATGTTTCTAGTGGTTATGAAGGTGGTCGTGGTTTTGGTCGCAACAGACGCTCGGAGCAACGAACTCGCCGTAAATGGTAAGTAGAAAAAAGATTAAATACCCTCGACATTATGTTGAGGGTATTTTGATTATATATTTACTTAATGGTATGATAAGGATTATTAAATAAAAAAACATGGAATATATTTTGAAAAAAAGCTGGCGAAGCCGACGATTGCGAGTAGTAATTAAAGAGGACGGCCAAGTAGTGGTATCGGCACCACATTTTTTACGTTTAGCAATTATTGAAAAGTTTTTACATGATCATACTGATTGGATTGAATCTAAAGTAGAGAAAATGAAAAAAATGCCAAAGGTAGTAAAAATAAAAGGTGGTAAACGGCACTATCAAGAGCACAAAGAGATGGCGCGAATATTGATAACCCAAAAAATTAATAAACTTAATTTAGTGTATAACTTTTCTTTTGTGAAGATTGCGATCAAGAACCAAAAAAGGCGATGGGGGAGTTGTTCGCATAAAGGTAACTTAAATTTTAATTATAAGATTTTGTTTTTGCCAGATCGTTTGGCAGAATATATTGTTGCGCACGAACTCTGTCACTTAAAACAATTTAACCACTCGGCAGATTTTTGGAAATTAGTACCTATGGTATAGGTCTATTAATTTATAACTAATTTATGCAAGAACCATATTTAGGCAAAATCAAAATCAACCTAAAAAAAGTTGAAGGTCAGATAAAGTTATTAAATAAAATGTTGGAAGATAAACGCTATTGTATTGATGTGGCCCAGCAAGTAAACGCAGCCATTGGAATTTTAAAACAAACCAATAATTTAATTTTAGAAAGCCATTTAAATACTTGTGCCACCAGCAAGCTTAGTTCCGATCGTAAAGGTGTGCGTGAAGATTTTGTTAAAGAGTTGGTTAAAACTTTTAATTTAACTGGTAAATAATTAATCAAAATATATGTCTATAAAAATACCGATTAGTGGTATGCACTGTCGATCATGCGAAATTTTGATCGAAGACAATTTAAAAAAAATTACGGGTGTAGACAAAGTAAATGTTAGCCACAAAATTGGCCAAGCCGAAATTTTTTATCATGGTGGGGCGCCAAGTCAAAATGATATTAAATCAGCAGTTGTGGCGGCTGGCTATACTGTTGGTATAAAAGGCAAGTTGCCTTGGGTTTCAAAAGAAGCTAGTGATTACCGTAACTTGTTGTTAGCCGCCACTATCTTATTTGTTTTGTATGGTTTGGCTAGCTGGTTTGGGTTATTTGAATTAAATATTAATACTACCAGTACTAGTTTGGGTGTGGTGTTATTGGTTGGATTAGTGGCTGGTGTATCTACCTGCATGGCTTTGGTGGGTGGTTTGGTGTTAAGTTTGTCGGCACGTCATGCCGAGTTGCATCCCGAAGCTACGCCACTTCAAAAATTTCGTCCTCATTTATATTTTAATTTAGGTCGGATAGTTGGTTATGCTATTTTGGGTGGTTTAATTGGTTTGGTGGGGTCGGCTTTCAAATTTTCGGCTGGCTTATTAGGCTTTATGACTATAATTGTTGGTTTGGTAATGTTATTTTTGGGATTAAAATTAATTGAAATTTTTCCGGCGTTAAAAGAAAAAACTATTGCTTTGCCAAAATTTATTTCACGTCTCTTTGGTATTACAAATGAACAAAAAGAGTATAGCCATAAAAGTGCAATGATTACCGGTGCGTTAACTTTTTTCTTGCCTTGCGGTTTTACTCAGGCTATGCAATTATTGGCAGTTAGTTCTGGTAGTTTTGGTACCGGTGCTATGATTATGGGTTTGTTTGCCCTTGGTACTGCCCCTGGATTATTGGGCGTGGGTGGTTTGGCTTCTGTTTTTAAAGGTAAGAAAGCCCGAGTATTTTTTGTAGTGGCTGGGTTATTAGTAATTTTATTAGGCGGGTATAACATAGTTAATGGTAGCCGATTATTATCAACAATTAGTTTAAATAACAATGGTAAAAATCAAACAGTAGTTAATAGTGGAGAATTTCAAGAAGTACGAATGACACAGGGTTCGAATGGTTATAGTCCAAACGTGTTTACTGTGGAAAAAGGTAAAACCGTTCGGTGGATTATTAATTCCGAATCAGTTTATTCTTGTGCCAGCTATATAATGATGCCCAAGTTTAAAATTAGTAAGGCTTTAACTAGAGGAGAAAATATTATTACATTTACTCCAACCGAAACCGGCGAAATTCCATTTTCGTGTTCTATGGGAATGTATCGTGGTAAATTTATTGTGGTGGATGGTCCGGTAACATCGGCCAATAATATTAATACTGAAAATAATTCTTTGGCTACAGGTGGGGTGTGTGGTCTAAATGGTTGTAGCGCTAATTAAATTTATTGTATGACTGTATCTAAAAAACAATTTGCGATTTCGGGAATGCATTGTGCCTCGTGTGCTTTGGTAATAGAAAATAATTTAAAAAAATTATCGGGCGTAAAAAAGGCCAATGTAAATTATGCTACCGAAAAAGCCACAGTCGAAACAGAAGAAAATATTAATGAAGAAATAATTATTAAAGCAGTTAAAGATAGTGGTTATGCAGCCGAAAAAATTAATACAGAAATGGCTGGTCACGATCACAATTCACGTATGAAAATGGAAGAAATAAAGAAAGAAAGAAATTATTTTATTATAAGTTTGATTTTGTCTTTACCAGTTTTTTGGTTGGCAATGATGATGGGGGAAATGTCGTTTATTAACAAAGTAGTGCAATCAATTTTGGCGGGTGTTGTACAATTTTATATTGGTTTTCGATTTTATCGTGGTGCTTATTATGGTTTAAAAAATAAAACCGCCAACATGGATACGCTGGTGGCAGTGGGAACAAGTGCTGCTTATTTTTATTCTCTTTTTACTACCTATTTTATTTCAGGTGAAGTATTTTTTGAAACAGCTTCACTACTGATTACTTTTGTAGTTTTAGGAAAATGGTTAGAAGCAAAAGTAAAAGGTAAAGCCGGAGAGGCGATTAAAAAATTGATGGGTTTGCAAGCCAAAACTGCTCGAGTATTACAAAATGGAGAAGAAGTTGATGTTTTAATTGAGGCAGTAAAAGTTGATGATATTATTGTAGTACGCCCAGGAGAGAAAATTCCGGTTGATGGTGTGGTGGTAGCGGGTTACTCTAGTGTTGATGAAGCAGTGGTAACTGGAGAAAGTTTGCCAGTAGAAAAAACTATAGGAGATAAAGTGATTGGCGCAACCATAAATAAATTAGGGAGTTTTAATTTTCGTGCTACTAAAGTAGGAAAAGAAACAATGTTAGCAAGAATTATAAAAGTAGTAGAAGAAGCTCAAGGTTCTAAAGCACCGATTCAACGTTTTGCTGATAGGGTGTCGGCATATTTTGTTCCAACTGTGATGGTATTGGCAGTAATTACTGGTTTAGTTTGGTATTTTGTGGTTGGGGCTACATTCGCGGTTTCGCTTTTATCTTTTACCGCCGTTTTGGTAATTGCTTGTCCGTGTGCTTTGGGTTTGGCCACACCAACTGCTATTATTGTTGGTACTGGTAAAGGAGCAGAAAAGGGAATTTTAATAAAAGGTGGCGAAGCCTTAGAAATGGCTGGGAAAATAAAAACAGTAGTATTTGATAAAACCGGCACTTTAACTGTTGGGGAACCAAAAGTAACAGAGGTGATACAATTTCAGGTTGCAGATTTAGGATTGCAGAATTTTGATAAAAATTTGTTGTTGCAAATCGCGGCTTCGGTAGAAAAAAAATCAGAACATCCGTTGGCCGAAGCGGTTGTTAAAAAAGCTAAAGAAAGTAAATTAGAATTATTGCTAGTAGAAAAATTTGGCGCAGAGGTTGGGTTGGGAGTAAAAGGGGAGTTACAGGTTGCAGATTTAGGATTGCAGATTTTAATTGGGAATAGAAAAATGCTGGGTAATTATAATGTTGTTTTAGATAAAGATAATGAAACAGAAATAGATAAATTAGAAAATGAGGGTAAGACAGTTTTGTTGGTTGTAATAAATAATAAATTAGCCGGTGCAATAGCTGTGGCTGATACTATTAAAACCACTACTAAAGAAGCAATTGCAGAATTAAAAAATTTAGGATTAGAAGTGGTAATGCTAACTGGAGATAATAAAACAGTGGCCCAAGCAATTGGTAGAGAAGTTGGTATAGATAATATTGTGTCAGAAGTTTTGCCTACTCAAAAAGCTGAAGAAATAAAAAAAATACAAATCAAAAATTCGGTTGCTATGGTGGGGGATGGTATTAATGATGCGCCAGCATTAGTGCAAGCAGACTTGGGTATTGCGATGAATACTGGGACCGATATTGCCATTGAAGCTGGTGGAATTGTATTAGTTAAAAACGATTTACGCGATGTGGTTAAAGCAATCAAATTAAGTCGCCAAACCATGAGTAAAATAAAACAAAACATGTTTTGGGCGTTGTTTTACAACAGCGTTGGTATTCCAATTGCCGCCTTTGGTTTGCTTAAGGCCGAATATGCTGGTTTGGCTATGGCTTTAAGTTCGGTAAGCGTAGTTTTAAATTCGATTTTATTGAAGTATAAGAAGTTGTAAAATTTAGTTAATTTTCAAAAAATCGCTAATTTTAGCGGTTTTTTTGTTAAGTCAGTCACTATATTAAATATTGTATTTTTTTGGTAGTTGTGCTACAATTATAAAGCTTAAATCTGCTATTTTTTTGTTTTATTTAAGCTTAATTAAGTAATTATTTTTATATGTCTTTTTTATCAAAAATTTTTGGTGATCCAAATGCGAAAGTGGTTGCCGAAATTCAGCCAATAATTGAAAAAATTAATGCTTTAGAGCCCGAAATGGAAAAATTAGATTTGCCTGGGTTACGAGCAAAAACTACTGAATTTAAAAATCGTTTAGCTAATGGTGAAACTTTGGATGATATTTTACCCGAAGCTTTTGCAGTAGTTCGAGAAACTTCAAAACGCGTTACTGGAATGCGTCATTTTGATACTCAATTAATTGGCGGTGTAGTTTTACATCGTGGCCAAATTTCCGAAATGCGCACTGGTGAAGGTAAAACATTAGTAGCTACTTTGCCGGTTTATCTTAATGCTTTGGCTGGTAAAGGGGTGCACCTAGTTACTGTTAATGATTATTTGGCCAAGCGTGATGCGGTGTGGATGGGCCAGATTTATGACGCGCTAGGGATGTCGATTGGTATTATTCAACAACAAATGATTTCATATAAATATAATGCCAACAAAAAAATTATTAATGAAGAAGTAAAAGATTTGGCCGAAGGTAGTGTTGAAGATAAAGAACGTGATGCCAAAGGCATGTTTAAAGTAGAATATGATTATTTGGATACTTGCACACGCCAAGAAGCCTATAATTGCGATATTACTTATGGTACCAACAACGAATTTGGTTTTGATTATTTGCGCGATAATATGGTGGCAAGTTTGGGTGAAATGTCGCAACGTCCTTTTTATTATGCTATTGTCGACGAAGTTGACTCGATTTTAATTGATGAAGCACGAACACCTTTGATTATTTCTGCCCCAGCCGAAGAAGCAGCCGATTTGTATTACAAATTTGCAGCGCTTGTTCGCAGGTTACATATTGATGTTGATTATAATGTTGATGAAAAAATGCGTTCGGCCACTTTAACCGAAGTGGGTATTCAAAAAATGGAAGAATGGTTGGGAATTGAAAATATTTATGCCGAAGGTGGTATGAATATGGTGCACCACATCGAGCAAGCTTTGCGTGCCTATGCTTTGTTTAAGCGTGACCGTGATTATGTTGTGGAAATGGGAGAAGTGGTGATTGTAGACGAATTTACTGGTCGCAAGATGCCTGGTCGTCGTTATAGCGAAGGTTTGCATCAAGCTATTGAAGCTCAAGAAAATGTTGCTATTCAACGTGAAAGTCGAACTTTGGCCACTGTTACTTTTCAAAACTATTTTAGATTATACAAAAAGCTAGCCGGTATGACCGGTACGGCTGTAACCGAAGCCGAAGAATTTGGTAAGATTTACAAATTAGAAGTAGTGGTTATTCCGACCAACAAGCCAATCAATCGCAACGATCATTCTGATCGAATTTACAAAACCGAACCAATGAAATTTCAGGCGGTGGCAGTTAAAGTAAAAGAATTACAAGCCAAAGGCCAACCAGTTTTGATTGGTACAGTGTCGGTAGAAAAAAATGAAGAATTAAGTTTGTATTTGGAACGTGAAGGAATTAAACACGAAATTTTGAATGCGAAAAATCACGAACGTGAAGGTGAAATTATTGCTCAAGCTGGTAGAGTAGGGGCAGTAACCATTGCCACCAACATGGCTGGTCGTGGTGTGGATATTATTTTAGGTGGTAATCCATCCGACCCAGTTGAAGCCGAAAAAGTGCGAGTGGCTGGTGGTTTGTTTGTGCTTGGTACCGAACGTCACGAATCGCGTCGTATTGATAATCAATTGCGCGGTCGCGCTGGTCGCCAAGGAGACCCTGGTGAAACCCAGTTCTTTTTATCTACCGAAGACGATTTGATGCGTATTTTTGCTGGTGACCGCATTAAAAGTGTAATGCAGACTTTGCGTGTACCCGACGATATGCCAATTGAACAAAAAACTATTACTCGTATTTTAGAATCAGCTCAAAAAAAGGTAGAGGGTTATCATTTTGATACTCGTAAACATTTGCTTGAATACGATGACGTTTTAAATCGTCACCGTGAAGTAATTTATAACAAACGTCGTTTAGTGCTAGAGACTTTTGAAATTGAAAAAAATGAGCAATTAGGAATTAATAAAGAAAAAAGTGAAACAGGTGATGATAAAAAACCAACCCCAACTTTGCGACAAACAATTTTAGAGATGATTGAAAATGAAATTGAACAGGTGGTTTCTTTTCATACTAATTCGGAAGAACAAACCGAATGGAATAACAAAGAGATTCAAGAAACCATTGCCACTATTTTTCCTATCAGTCAAACAGAAAGAGAAACTATTTTACATTTTGGAAAAACGGATGATGGCAAACTAAGTGATATTAACGAGCGTACTAATTTAATCGAATATTTGGTTGGTTTGGCAAAAGAAAAATATGATAAAATGCTGGTGCAAGCAGTGCCAGACCAAATGATGATGCTCGAAATTGAAAAACAAGTATTACTTCGGTCAATGGATAATTTATGGGTAGAACATTTGGTAGCTGTAGATTATTTGCGTACTGGTATTGGGTTACGTGGTTATGGTCAGCGAGATCCTTTGGTAGAATACAAAAAAGAAACCTACCGCATGTTTAACGAACTTTTAAGTTTGATTCAGAAAGAAGTGGTGTATATGGTTTACAAAGTAAGCGCTGGAATTCAATTAGCCCCAAGCGTAATGCAAAAAGGCAATAAAGTTTTACAAGGTGCTGGCGAAGAATCAGTTGGATTGATTGCTGGTGACAATAAACCTCGTAATGAAGAAGGTAACAAAGTGGGAAGAAATGATCTATGTCCGTGTGGTAGCGGAAAAAAGTACAAAAAGTGTCATGGGGCGTAATTTTCTTATCCACTGGACAAAATAATCAAAAAGAAGTAAAATGTGCCTACTTTTAAAAAATCGAAATTAATCTTATTTTATGGGTAAAAACTACAAAGTCGTCAATACTAATTTTTTACGGTCTACCATTAAATGGCGGATAGTTGGTGTATTTGCTTTATTAGCTGTGTGTTTGGTAGTTGTTGTGCCAAATTATGTTAATAATGGTATAAATTGGGTAAACGCCAAATCTAATTTGGGTTTACCTGCTTTACCAGCTGCTGGATTTAATTTAGGTTTAGACCTGCAAGGTGGGGCGCATTTAATTTATCAAGCTAAAACTGAAGGAATCGAAGCTAAAGATCGAGTCGATTCGGTTGAAGGTGTTCGTGATGTAATCGAACGTCGTGTTCGTGGTGGACTGGGTGTAGCCGAACCATTAGTACAAACTACCAAAGTTGGCGAAGATTATCGTATTATTGTAGAGTTACCAGGTGTTACTGATGTAAATACTGCTATCAAAATGATTGGTGAAACTCCAGTTTTGGAATTTAAAGAAGAAAATAACGAACCTCAACGCGAATTAACTGCCGACGAGAAAAAACAGATGAATGATTTTAATGCGGCTGCTGCCAAAAAAGCCAAAGATGCTTTGCGCGCAGTGCAAGGTGGTAAAGAATGGGCGGCGGTAGTTACCGAATATTCTGAAGATGCAGCTAGTAAGAATAATGCGGGTGATCTCGGTTTTATTACTAGTAAAACTTTTCCAGAAATATTTAATTGGGCCAGTACCCATAAAGATGGCGAAGTTAGTAAAGAAGCAGTTAAAACTTTTGATGGTTTGAATGTTGTTAAACGAATAGCAGTACGCGATGGCGAAAAACAAGTATCGGCTTCTCATCTTTTGATTTGTTATCAGGGTGCCGAACGGTGTGACGCCCCAAAATATACCAAAAAAGAAGCTTATGCAAAAATGTTGGAATTAAAAGCCGAAGCTACTCCGAAAAATTTTATAGATTTGGTAAAACAATATTCTACCGAACCTGGCGCGGCCGATCGTGGTGGAGATTTGGGTGAATTTGGTAAAGGAGCAATGGTGCCAGAATTTGAGAACGCAGTTTGGGATATACCAGTTGATACTGTTTCTAACATTGTAGAAACTCAATTTGGTTATCATTTGATTCTTAAAACTGGTGAAGAAACCACCAAAGAATATCAAGTGGCTAGAATTTTTGTGGCTACCAAACAGGCAGTAGATATTGTGCCGCCAAAAGAAGATTGGAAAAGTTCTGGTTTATCTGGTAAGCAATTAAAACGTGCAGAAGTAACCGAAGATTCTCGTACGGGTCAAATTCAAGTTAGTTTAAATTTTGATGAGGCTGGTACAAAATTATTTGCCGATATTACTGGTCGTAACGTAGGAAAGCCGGTAGCTATTTTCTTGGACGGTACTCCGATTAGCACCCCACGAGTAAACGAACCAATTTTGTCTGGTAGTGCAGTAATTTCTGGTGGTTTTACTTTACTTGAGGCTAAAACTTTGGCTCAACGTTTAAATTCTGGTGCTTTGCCAGTTCCGGTAGAATTGATTAGTCAACAAAAAGTTGATGCTACCTTGGGTATGGAATCTTTGCGAAGCAGTTTTTATGCTGGCTTAATTGGTTTGCTGGTAGTTTTAATCTTTATGATTATATATTATCGTTTGCCTGGTTTGTTGGCTAGTTTTTCATTGTTAGTTTATGCTTCTCTTAGCTTGGCAATTTTCAAGTTAATTGGTGTTACCCTAACTTTATCTGGTATCGCTGGTTTTATATTATCCATTGGTATGGCGGTAGATGCCAACGTATTGGTGTTCGAACGTATGAAAGAAGAACTGCAGTCTGGCAAAGGCTTAAAATCCGCCATGGAAGAAGCTTTTGTACGGGCCTGGTCTTCGATTCGCGATAGTAATATTACCACTTTAATTAGTTGTGTATTCTTGGTATGGATGGGTACAGGTTTTGTTCAAGGTTTTGCTGTAACTTTGGCAATTGGTGTATTGGTTTCAATGTTTACTGCAATTACTATTACCCGTACTATTTTACGCTGGGTATTTTACTGGTTTAAAGAAGAAGCCAATTGGTTATTTTTAGGCCATAAAAAGTCTAGTGATGCGCAATTAATTAAGTAGTATTAATTATTCTTGAAATTATGAACATTCAATTTATTAAATATTCAAAACTCTGGGTTACGATTACTACTGTAATAGTTGTAGTGTGCGTATTATTGGTGACAGTATGGGGTTTAAAACCGGGTATTGATTTTACTGGCGGTTCACTATTAGAAATTTCTTTTAGTCAGACACGCCCAGATACTACAGAAATACAAAAAGCATTCGAAGATTTGGAAATGAAAAATGCTGTTATTCAAAGAACGGGCGACAAAGGGGTGATTGTGCGTTTGAGTTTTCTTTCTGAAGAACAACACCAGTTTGTTTTACAAGAATTACGTCAACGTTTAGCAACAGATACTAATGTAATGCACGAAGAAAAGTTCGAAACTATTGGTGCGGCTATTAGTAATCAATTACGTCAGCGAGCGTTATGGGCTATTTTGTTAGTAAGTTTGGGTATTATTTCGTATGTAGCCTATTCTTTTCGTAAGGTATCTCGTCCGGTAGCTAGTTGGAAATATGGCCTTTTGGCAATTATAGCTATGATCCATGATTTGTTGTTGGTAATGGGTGTGTTTGCAGTATTAGGTCATTATTTTGGCATAGAAGTTGATGTAGCTTTTGTGGTGGCGCTATTAACAGTATTAGGTTATTCGGTTAATGATACTATTGTTGTGTATGATCGTATTCGAGAGAATTTGTTGCGTCATCGTGAAGATAATTTTGGTGAGGTAGTAAATAAGGGTTTAAACCAAACTCTAATGCGTTCAATTAACACCACCTTAACTACCTTGTTGCCTTTATTTGCTTTGTATTTCTTTGGTGGGGCTACTATTCATAATTTTGTCTTGGCTCTATTAATTGGTATTGCTTCAGGTGCTTATTCCTCAATCTTTATTGCCAGTCCACTTTTAGTTTTGGTAGAAAAATGGCAACGTCGTCAAGCATAGCTTGATGAATTTAATTTCTGGACAAATTAATACCTCATCCTGTATTTTGCGGGGTGGGGTATTTTGTTGTTGATTAAATTGTGGTATAATTAAAGAGTTGTTAATTATTGTTAATCGCTCTATGGGTGATAATATAATTCGTCATTTAGTGGCCTTGGCAGCTACCATTATTTGTTTGCTGTCATTTTACGCCGGTTACATTGCTGGCCCTCGTGGGTGGTGGTGGGCGGCGTTTAGCGCACTTATTATTTACGGCGGTATCTATAAATTAGTTAACAAGTAAAGTAACTATGGATCCGACGATTTTATCGACCCCACTTGTCAGTATTGACCTTACTTTTTGGAATGAACTTTTTAATCAGCCTACTTTATTGTTGGTTGAATCTTTGTTCTCTATTATTGGTTGGGCAATTTTGAGTTTGATTTTCTTTTTTATGGGGGCCGAGTTATGGGTATCTTATCGTCAGAGTAAATATACAAAAAAGTGGCAATGGTCGCTTTTGGCGGTAGATATTCCGCCATTATTGGTGCAAACCCCAAAAGCAGTCGAACAAATTTTTGCTCATTTAAGCGGTGCTCAAACCGGAGCGAATATCGGCGAGAAATACTGGAAAGGTAAAAAACAAAAATGGTTTAGTTTGGAAATTGTAAGTATGGAAGGGTATATCCAGTTTTTAATTCGTACCGAGGTAGAATTTAGAGATTTAGTAGAAGCATCAATTTATGCCCAGTATCCCGAAGCAGAAATTACCGAAGTAGAAGATTATGCCGATTTATTACCAGGGCATTATCCAAACGATAAATACGATGTTTTTGGATTAGATTTTGGTTTAGAGGCAGAAGATCCTTATCCGATTCGTACTTATCCGGATTTTCAATATAATTTAAGTAAGGATGCAGTTTTTAGCGATCCGATGGCGGCGATTTTAGAAAATTTTTCTCGTATTGGTCATGGCGAAAATTTTTGGATGCAGATTATTATCGAACCGACTGGCAACAAATGGAAAGAAAAGGGGATTGAATTAGTAAAAGAATTAATTGCTGGCGGGCATCATCACAAAGAATCAATCTTGGGGTCGGTGGCTAATGTTCCTAAATATTTAGCTCAAGAAGCAATTAATATTTGGGATTGGAAATTTGAACACGAAGAAGCACACGGTAAAGAAGAGCAACCTAAAAAAATATCCGATTTAACTCCTGGTGGAAAAACAACAATTGAAGCAATTGAAAACAAAATATCTAAAATTGGTTTTAAAACAAAAGTGCGGGTGATGTATGTGGCACACAAAGAAGTTTATAATCCTAGCCGATGTGTAGATGGTTTGATTGGTGCTTTGGGGCAGTTTAGTATTATGAGTAGTAATGCCTTGGTGCCTAAATTAGCTACTAAAGCCCACTATGCTTTTGCTGATTATCGTACTAACGAAAAGAAAACCTTGTTTGCTGGAGCTTATAAAAAACGAAAATTAAAAGCTGGTGCTAATCCATATATAATGAACATTGAAGAATTGGCAACCCTGTGGCATTTCCCATTGCCGTTTGTAAAGACACCGTTTATGCAGAAAACAGAGACTAAACGTGGCGAGCCACCAATGAATTTACCAGTTGAGGTAAGCGAAATTCCATTACGACAAAAGAAAAAAGCAGCTGTATCGGAAGAACCGCCCGAACCGCCAGCACCGCCACCGTTAGAATACGCATAAACAAAAACTACCCTGCAAAATACAGGGTAGTTTTATTTTGTGTTTTGCTAATTGTTAATTGTTCGTTGCTAATTGCTTATTGCTAATTGCTAATTTTACTAATTCATATCCTCCAACTAATATTGTTACATAAAACATGTCTCCCACCATCATATTACGCCAGAACGGTAGGGCGTAGTAGTAGCTTTCCAAAAGTCCGCTAATAGTAGGAGAGTACATTGTACTAAAAACCCAGACTGACCAGTTGGTGATAAGGAAGAATAAAAATCCTCCAAGCAATGTACTACCAAAAACTGTGGCAATAGATTTGTTATCTTTAATCAATAAGCCAATTAATACCATTAAAACAAAGCCAGTATAAACCGATAACATAATTGGCCAGGAGTAAAAGCCGATAAAAATATCGCTAATAAACATAATAGTAATAGGCAAAATTAGCGACCATTTTTTAGGCAAATAAAGACCGGCAAACAAAGCAACCGCACCCACAGTAGTAAAGTTGGCAAGGTGGGGGATAAAACGGCTGGTGATAGCTAGTACAACAAGTAAAGCGGGGATAATTATTTTTTCTTTTTTGTTCATATTTTTTTAGTTAAACGGTTGTTTATTATTTCAGTCATATGATTATACCACGCTACGTAATAATTTCCAACCAAGGTAAAATCCTATAGCAATAGTGCCGCTACCAGATAATGCTAACACTTTTTTGGCAGTACTTCGCGTACCAGTATCAAGGGGTAAATTGTTAATTATCTGGTTGTTTTTTTCCACGTTATTTATTTGGTCGGAGCTTGATAATACTACGTCGGTGGTTGGTTGTTTTGCTTTTTCATTATTGTATTTTGGTGACGGCTGGCTGGTTTTTGCTATTTTTTGCGGTAGAGAATTTGAGTTTTCTTCAGCAGTCACTTTTGGTTCATTGTCTATTATGTCTGTTTCTATTGTTGTGGTGTTAATTAGCAGTACAGTGGTGGTTACAATATCTAGGGTTGAAGTTGGTGATATAGTGGTTGTAGTTATGGTGGTGGTAGCGTTAATTACTGGTGTGGGTGAACCGCCACCAGAAATATAGGTAAAAGTAGCACCAGTAGAGAAATTTGTTACTTTAGTTGGTAGGATTACTGGCCAATTTTTTCCAAGTAGTGCGGGCACAGCATGTTTTAGCGCAAACCAGTCGGCTGTTCCTGGCACCCAAGCGGATTCGTAGTATCCATCATTTTTTAGCTGATTAACCAATGGATACCAAGGGTTGTTTCCAGAGGAAGTAAACCAATCGTTTTGGGTTTCGCCGAGTGCATTTATCCCCATCAAAACCCAACTGGTAGTCATAATGTCTGAAGTTCCCCAACCCCAACCACCGTCGGCTTGCTGGGTAGATTTTAAGTAGCTTTTGGCCTGGGTAAAGATGTTGTTATCAATGCCTGCGCCTTTAATTTGGGCGTATTTTAACGCATTTACAGCCGCTCCAGTTATATCGTCTCCGGCTACTTTACTATCTGGGTTAAACCAATCTGGCCAAGAGAAGGCACCAGTGTCCATTTGCCAAGATTTGGTTGTGCTAATTGTGGTTTGGATAATTGGCTGATTAATATCTTCGTCAATAGCTAACAAAGCGATTAAAGCAAAGACATCATCGTTGATCCCGTTTAAACCATATAAGTTATTTTGATAACATACTGTATTCATTTTTTCTTTTAATCCTAAAATGGCGGAATCATTTTTATCTACCCCAGCCGCTAAAAGAGCAAGAATGTGGCGAGGATAGGTAGCACAGGAATTCAAATCTGATGGATCGTCTAGGTTATATTTTTTTTCATAATCTAATAATGAAGTGGTAGCATTTTTTATCTCTTCGGCATATTGGCTATTCGCACCAAAAGAAATTATTGACCAATCAGTTATTGTGCCATCGATAATTTTGCCATCGGATGATTGTTGTGATTTTAAATAATCCAGAATTTTATTTACCGCGTTGGAAATTTGAGATTGGGTGATTAAAATATTTTGCTGCTCGGATGTTGAATTATTATTTGAACCAGTAGTTGTGGTTGATTCGGTGGTAGTAGCAAATTCGGTGGAAGTAGTGCTGGTGGGTATAGAAATATCTGTTGTAGAGGTGGGAATGTCGATAGTAGATGTTGGAATTTCTATTGTTGTAGTTGGCGTTTCGATTGTGGTGGTTTCGATCTCTATGGTGGTAGTGGTAATTTCTATTGTGGTAGTAGTAGTTTCTATTTGGGTGTTGTCTGGGGTAGAACTCGTTGTTTCTTCTGCTTGTGCTGGCAAAGATGTTAAAGCGCTAAAGCATAAAAACATTAAAACAGTGATGATATATTTTGAGATATTGTTATTAGAAATTTGCATTTTCATACTTCCAGTCAATTTTATCCCCCTTTTGAATAAAATATTGGGAAACTCCCACTTTGGCACTTTGGCCATTAATGTAATAGATCCAGTGTTGATTGTTTTTAGGATTGTTTTGAATACCATTAATTTCTTCAACGAACATTCCCATACCAGGGTATTCCTTGGCTTTGAAGATGAATGGTTTTTGTGAGCTTGATGTTAGGTTATTCATTAAATCATAGACGCTTGTTTTTTCTTGCCATTCGATTTTGTATTCTTCGTTATTTACTTTAAAAATAATTGGGCTTATAAATTCTGGTTCGGGGTGGGAAATGGTGGGCGAGTTGTTAGATGGCTGAATTGTTTGTTCTGTCGAAAGGCTTCCAGTTTTTGTTGCGGTGGTTAAATTGTTAGACGGTTGGACAGTGGTTGTAGTTAGCGGTAGGTCGGTTGTGTTTAAAATAGGTGTTTCGATTTGTTTATTGAAAGATTGTTGTGATGAGTTTGGTTTATTATTTTCGATAATCAAGTATGCTGCAGAAGAGGTAGTGATAAATAAAAACATGGCAAAAAGGGCAGCGAGGTGGGGGGAGATTTTACGTTGTTTCATATAAATTTTGGTCATTAATAAAAAAATTTCTGTTTGAGCAGAAATTGAATGTTTGTGTTGATAAAAAATCAACAAGATTTCCTGCTCGGGATTAAAAGCTTAGCTGAAGATCGGACTACCCCAAAAGGGGATTACCGTTGCGGCACAGTGCGGGAATTAAACCCGACTTCCACAGAAAAGCTTGTTAAATTGTAAGAATACTTTAACAGTTGGTTTGGCTGGTGTCAAATTGGAGTTATCCACAGAGCGAAGCGATGTCGCTGAATGTTACGAGTATCCGAAGTTTTTCTGTAGCGAAGCGGAAGAAAAATTTGGGTGGAGGCTTTTGGATAAAAGCCGTAACCGGATACTCGTTGTTAGCTAATGTATTCCTTTTCTTTTTTCCGATAGCAGTCGAAATTGTTTTTAAAAATTTTAAAATTTCTTTTTCCCAATTTGAGGGAGGGGGGAGAGGAGAATTAAAGGGGTGAATTCCCCCTCCCTCAAATATCTTATTATAGATTATTATATAAAATCTCCGCTAAAACATATTGAGCTTGTCCAATTAGTTGCACTTCGGTTAATCGCCACACGTCTTTTCTGTTTGTTTCAAATTTCCCAGTTTCGTCAACACCATTTATTAATGTATCTTCTAGTTTACAATTACCAAAAAAATCACACGGATGATATTTGTTTGGATAATTTAAAAAATTAATATTGTAGCTATTTTCTCCTTGTAAATAATTCATCATTGAATTCGATAATTCTTTAAAAGAATTATCACCTGTGTCTCTGGCATATAGCCTTTCAAAAGCAATGGTACCTGCTATGTCATAATTACCACCAATGTAATTAAAAATAGAACTATTCTCTTTCCATAATTTCGAAACATCGGTAAGATAGCTCTTAATTTCATTATATTTTTTTGATTTTAAAAAGGAAATATTTGAGAAAGAAAATCCCCAGTTCGGCTTTGTCTGAACAAGGTCGTTTTCATAAATTTTTTCAATAGAGATCATATTTTTTGGAGTAATTGTCAAAACTCCTTCTTCACAACAATTTTCTGAGATTGTTTTATCGGTTCTCCTTTCAGATTGTTGGAGCCATTCCTTAGCCTTCTCAGCATATCCCAGATTATTTAGAGATAAACCATATAGGAGATAAACATCTTTACCCTCATTTTGCTTAAATTGATAATTATTCCTTGAGTAAAAAATTGAGTTAAACAGTGGTGGTATATTTATTCCATGACTTTTTTGATCGCCAAATTGCTTATAGTTTTTACTAAGCATTATATCAATACAGTTCTTTTGCCTATCTAACACAAGTTTGATGTCAGATTTGACTGTTGGAGTTTTTGCATAGTTATAGGCAAGGGACAGATAATAAAATGACTGCACATTTCGGTGTAAAAAAACAACATAATCACCACTGTCATACCAACAGCCTGAGACAGGATCACTAAAAGTGCTCTCATTATATATAAAAATTTTTAGAGATTCGCCAATACTGGATTGAAATTGGACATTGTTAATCCTGTATGGTTTTGTGCTATAAAAAAATGCAATCGCCAATGTAATAAAGGCAATCAAAAAAAAGACTAATAAAATTTTAATCAATTTTACATGCGCCCAATTTTTTGACATAGTCAAATACTTCCTCTGAGTAATCTGATTTTTTTATAGCATAATCTATTTGGGAAAGAAGGTAAAAGAGGGGGTTTCCACAGTCCAAATAATCCGCATCTTTAATAATTTTTGCGATCAATCCTTCTTTTTTCTGGACGTAGTCTAACATGTCAGTTAGCCATAGTTCTCCTTTTTTATCAGGTTTTGTGTGTTTTAATGCTTCAAAAATCTTGGGTGTTAATACATATGCCCCGTGAGTTGCATAAACAGATGGTTCTTTACCTGGTTTTGGTTTTTCGACTATGTCTAATATCTCTTGAACAGTGTCATCAGTCTTTGATATTGATTTTAATTTTGCCATACCATACAACTGTCTTCTCTCGGCCTCTTTGATTTCAAAAGCAGAAACAACAGATTTACCATATGTTTCAAAAGCATCAATACATTGTCTTACCCTAGGTACTCCTTTATTAATAACAAATTCATCGCCCCAAACAAGTACAAATGGCTCATCTTTAATTAAATGCTCTACCGCCGCGATCGGAGCTCCATTTCCGTATGGTGGTTTTGAATATACAAAAGTAAATTCTGCCATGTTTGAAATATCAACAAGCATTTTTGTTTTGTCTTTCTTGCCTTGTAGCTTTAAATAATCTTCGAATTCTTCATTAGGAGAAAAAAAGTCTTCTATTGAATGTTTGTGATGAGCAACAACAAAAATAATATTAGTAATACCAGCCTTTACCACCTCCTCTACAACATGGTAGATTACTGGTTTTTCTCCAATAGGAAACATCTCTTTGGGTATGCTTTTTGAGGCAGGAAGGAACCTGGTTCCGTGACCTCCGGCTGGAATGACGGCGGTTAACACTTTAGACATAATGTTTGTTAATTATTTTTTTAATTTCCCTAACTATTTTTTCATGGCGTCTTTCGTCAGAGGCTATTTTTTGTAGTATGTTAACAGCTTCTTCATTATCTATATGCCTCATTAGCTCTATTGACTCATGTTCCATTTCTATTTCTATGGCCATTAATTGATCACAAAATTCCAAAAAATCTTTTTTATTTAACATATTATTTTTGGTTAATCAATTTTTTGACTAATTTAAAAGCTTTGGCATGTCCAATGCTATCCTCACGTAATATTTGTAAATGGTTCCTATAATAAAAGCATACCAGAAATGGTATGCTTTTTAGTGAGTGGCCATCGTCTTGGACGGTTAGGCTTTTAAGCCTCGTAAAAAACCTATGGC